>PMWW01000148.1 GCA_003165795.1 Acidobacteriaceae bacterium | reverse complement strand
TTAGGCCGCCTGCGTGGACACTCGCCGGATGGCCAAAGACATCATGAGACGGGTTATGCCCGAGACGAAGATGCTGATGCCAAACAGCGTTCCCACCACCCAGGCGGAATTCCACGGCCAATGGGCCCAAATCAGAATACCCAGCAGAAGGGTAACGATGGCATCGAAGAGCACCCACCCCCAACCGTTGTGCGGACGCATCTTAAACGCCAACACAAGCGCGAAAATCCCATACACCAGTAGGAATGAAGCGAGCAGTATGGTCAGCGCCAGCAATCCGGCCCGCGGATGTACCAGCAGGTAAATTCCGGCGATGATGTAAATGACCCCGAGGACAACTTCCAGGAGAACGTGCCAGCCACCGTGGGTACGAACGCCATAGATGATCTGTGCAACCCCGTTGAAGATGGCGCACCATCCCACGACTAACGTAATCAGCAGTCCAGATTCCCAAGGCGCCAGCATGGCAATGATGCCAACAATAATCATCAAGATGCCGAGCACGATGGACCAGCCAGAAGCCCGTTTCATGCCGCCAAGAATTGCTTCAGCCATAGTTCCTCCATTGGTGTGTGGGCGCAGGCAGACTCAAAACTGCCGGCATTGCAGTGAAACAACAACATCGGGAAACAGAGCGCTCGTAACGAATAGGGTAAACGATCTAAGGACATTGTGCGCGAGCGGCGGGGGATATTCAATGAATTAATAAGTCGCCAGCACGCTCGATCTTATCGAACAGCCGCATATCTATCGCGACCTTTTTATCCGTTCCAGAATTATTAACGAATCGCTCGACGGCGTCCGACATAAAGGCATTGGCGAAGCGCGCTCCCCAGATCATCTCGTCCGGGGTGTACGAGGTGCGAGTCTGGACCTGGGTGGAGAAGGTCTCGTCGAAAGCTTTCAGTAACACCAGGACCTCGGTCCGCGAATTGTGCATCGATTCCAGGGTCTCCCCGTGCAGAGGGCTGTTCTCGTCAATGGGATGCACCACCGTCCAGGTCAAAGGAAGGAATACAACCCCGTCGCGCTCCAGGGAAAGTGGGTAGTATCGCCGGGTGCGCACGCCGTCCACTTGCTCGAAGCGACTAAACATGACCTTAGCGGAAACCTCGATCAGCTCGTTGGAGCGCGCGTTGGCGACGCGAAATTCCAATGCCGTGACGTTCTGGTAAGGCGCAATCACCGCATGGCTGCTGAATACGACCTTGGCTGTCGGCCGCGAGAAGCGCGCAAACAGCAGGCCAGTCACGATGGCAAAACCCGTCAGCCCGGCCAGCGCTTCGACGGTGACGACCAGGTTCGCGGCAATGCCGATGGGTACGACGTTGCCGTATCCAATGGTGGAGATGGTCTCCACACTAAAGAAGAAAGCGCGCAGAAACGGGTGCTGCTCCATACCGGGAGCGCTGCTGACGAGGGCATTGGCACCGCAGGCCAGGTAAGCGGCGGCAAACATCGTATTGGCTAGGATGTACGAGCCAAGACCGATCAGGAAAAACTGCCACCAAGGCATGGTGAGCAGCACGTGGTACAAGTTCAAGGAAGTGAAAAAGCCCAAACCGCGGCGCTCCACGTTGAAGCTACCATCGCGATTCAGCAGGCGCTGGTGGCTCTCGCGGGAGACGACCGCGCCAAAGCCGAGATCGCGCAGGTCCTGCTCGCGGATGGGTTGGGGTCGCGCAGCCATGGGTGTTCGATGCCGGCTCTAAAGGGGCGTTGCAGAAGTATAACTGCTCTGTTCGGGACTTGGTGAAAGTTCAAAATCCCGGGTCGAAGCTGTTCAGCGCGCCTCATCCAAGACGAGAGTTTCAAACATCTCCTGATATGTGGAGAGCAACGCGCAGAACTTATTGACACGGTGTCGGTCGATGTCACGATACGGTTGAACCAGCAATTCGGTCATCGTGATCGTGGACGTGCCCGCGCGCACTTTCCAATGTGCGGCGGTCGCATGTCTGATGGCTTGGATGCCAAGTTGAGCACAAACGTACAGTTCGTACTCGGCATTGACAGGCTCATCGAGCATCCAAGAAACTGTTTACCCAGCATCTAAATAAGCGATCCGCAGGCCAGGATTTGCATCCAACGTAAACTGGATTTGGAGGCGGGATGGAACATCGCTGTCTGCCAGGTAAACCGTACCCTTTGGGCGCTACATGGGATGGGACGGGCGTCAACTTCGCGCTTTATTCAGAACACGCGGCCAAGGTGGAGTTGTGCCTCTACGATAACCGCAGCCGGCGTGAGACTGAGCGCATTCAACTCCACGAACAGACTGCATTCGTGTGGCATTGCTATGTTGCCGGCCTGCAGCCCGGCCAGCTTTACGGCTATCGCGTGCATGGTCCCTGGGACCCGGCACGCGGTCTGCGATTTAATCCCGCGAAGCTATTGATCGATCCCTACGCGCGGGCGGTCAGCGGACAGATCGACTGGGAGCGGCCAATCTATCCCTACAGATTCGGGGGCGACAATGCCGACCTCAACATCGATCGGCGCGATAGCGCCTCCGGCATGCCCAAGGGAGTAGTGGTGAGCCCGTACTTCGACTGGGCGCATGATCGACCGCCTCAGATTCCGCTTAGCGACTCGGTCATTTACGAGATGCATGTGCGCGGCTTCAGCATGCTGAACGAGCACATCCCGCAAGACCTGCGCGGGACTTATGCCGGGTTGGCGTCGCCACCGGCGCTGAAGTATTTGAAGAAGCTCGGCATCACGGCCGTCGAGTTGATGCCGGTCCACCATTTTATCCACGACAAGGCCCTGGTAGACCGGGGACTGCGTAATTATTGGGGCTACAATACGTTGAACTACTTCAGCCCTCATTCCGAATACTCCTCATCGGGCGCCACCGGTGCCCAAGTCCCGGAATTCAAGGCCATGGTGAAGGCCCTGCATCGCGAGGGCATCGAGGTCATCCTCGACGTGGTCTACAACCATACCGCCGAAGGCAATCAGCTGGGCCCGATGCTGAGCTTTCGCGGCATCGACAACCCGACGTATTACAAACTGGTTCCGGACAATCAGCGCTACTACATGGATTACACGGGGACCGGCAACAGCTTGAATGTGCGTCATCCGCAAGTGCTCAAGCTCATTATGGACAGCCTGCGCTACTGGGTCACTGAAATGCACGTGGACGGCTTCCGCTTCGACCTGGCGGCAGCCCTGGCGCGCGAACTGCACGATGTGGACCGGCTCGCAGCATTCTTTGACATCATCCACCAGGACCCGATTATTTCGCGGACGAAACTGATCGCCGAACCTTGGGACGTTGGTACCGGCGGCTATCAGGTCGGCAATTTTCCGGTGCTGTGGGCGGAGTGGAACGGAAAATATCGCGACACGGTCCGACGTTATTGGAAGGGTGACGAAGGCCAGCTTTCTGATCTCGGCTATCGCCTGGCAGGCAGCAGCGATCTCTACCAACATGACGGCCGCCGGCCTTACGCCAGCATTAATTTCGCAACCGCGCACGACGGCTTCACGCTGCAAGATCTGGTCAGCTATAACGAAAAGCATAATGAAGCCAATGGCGAGAACAACCAAGACGGCGCCAATGACAACTACTCGTGGAATATGGGGGCCGATGGACCGACCGACGATCCGGAGATCGTCGCCGCCCGCGAGCGGCAAAAGCGCAATCTGCTGGCAACGCTGTTCTTATCACAAGGGGTGCCGATGGTGTGCGGGGGTGACGAGATTGGACGCACCCAGAAAGGCAATAACAACTCCTATTGTCAGGACAACGAGATCAGCTGGTACGACTGGAAACTCGACGAGCGCAAGACCAAGCTGCTGGAGTTTACCCGCAGGCTCATTGAGTTTCGCCGGGCGCACCCTAACCTGCGGCGGCGCAAGTTTTATCAGGACCGCGAGGTGTATCACTCTTCGCTGAAAGATATTGCCTGGTACCAGCCGGATGGACAGGAGATGATTCAGGAACAGTGGAACACGGGATGGATGCGAAGCCTGGCACTACTATTCAATGGCAACACCCTCAATGAAACCGACGAGCTAGGGGAACCCGTGGTGGACGATTCATTCCTTATCCTGATGAACTCCTCCGCCCAAGGTGTTTCATTCACCCTGCCGCTCTCTCCCCTAAACCGCGGTTGGAAGCTGGCGATGAATACCCATGATCTGGAGCAGCCCTTCCGTGATATCCCGATGGATGAAGCTCTCGATGTGGCTGGACGCTCGGTAGTGCTGCTGCGCGAACTCGCGGCGGAAGAGTCGAAGCGGGCCAATGCCGGGGCGACGGAAGTTCCTGAACCTGCGCAGGCCGCGCCCGATGGACCGCCCGCCGAACCGGTGCTTGCCCTCGCCGAGCCGGAACCGGAAGAGTCAAAGAAGCCGAAGCACGCGCATGCGGCTTCGGATGAATCGGCAGCCGAAGCCATGCTTGTGCTGGCAGAGTCACTGCCGGAGGATTAGAGATCGGCTCGCAGGTCCCCTATTTGTAGGCGGAGAGGTCGCTGCTAATTTTGGTGAAAGACGCTGTGGGCTATGTCGGGCCAGAACTCTTTCACCACATTGAAGACGCCGTCGAGCGCGATTTGATCCAGCCAGCGTTGGCCAATCTTGGTCCAGGTGCGCTCCTGCGACGGGTAATAAAATGAGGAGATTCCAGCGGCAGCGCCGTTACCGACAATCTCGGAGAAGTTGGGCGCAGTTCCACCGCTGTCGGTCCGCGTCACCACCAGTCGGCTAATGGCGTAACCGGTGCGATTGAATAAGCCGCCGTGTCCTTTGGTAAAGTATCGCGGGTCTTGTTTGAGGACGACGGGCACCATCCACTCCGTAAAGGCGTTCCCCACGGCCTGATCGGCAAACACGTGCCAGTAGTAGCGCCCATAACCGGCTGCCCCCTGGTGAAATTCCGGAGTGCTGTTCTCTGCCAGGCCAATCCCCGCAAGCGCGCCTACGTAGATGAACGTTGAATAGTCGAAGCTGTCATCGAAAAAGAGCTTGAACTTGCCCTTCGCATCGAGCGGAGGAACCTTGGCGTCGGCACTTACCGCACGATAGTTGGGAATGACCCAGAGAATGCGTTTAGGCTGCTCCAGCGAGACCGGGGTTTGCGCAGAGCTTTGCTCCAGCTTAGAGGTTTCGGGAAGCTTGGTATCCGGGCCCGGCTCCTGCTGCTTTTGCGCGCCGCTCTGCGCAGAAGATGACGGCTGCTGTGTCGAGGACGATTGTTGCTGAGCCACGGCCTCACTTGGCGCATTGGGAAGAACCGTTAATGACGCCGGGACCAGCGGGTGCTCCTGGGCGAATAAAGAGGCAGAGAGCAGGATCAGCGAAACGGTCGCCGACATTAGCAGGAAAAGCTTAAGTCTAGGAGTCATGTTTGGTAATGAGATGCTCTGCTGAGTGTATCAATTGGTGGCACCTCCTGGCCGGGAAAAGCATGACAAGAAGATCCTGCGTCATCGCAGCAATGTGTCTTGACAATGCCAACCTCGTTACAGTCGGGATGACCAGTGCAAAGACGGAATCCGTCACTCACTACCATATAGCAGCTATTCCTGCGGCGGGAACAGGAACTTCAGCATGGGGGCGACGCGCTGCGCCCAAGCGACTTCATTGTGCTCAGCGTCCGGGACTTCCAGGTAGGAAAGATCATGGCCGAGCACCCAGCCTTTCTTGACCAAAGCCAGCTCCAGTTCGCGTGCATCGGGCAGAGCGCGCTGGCCCTCTTTGGTCCCGATGTCGAGCCAGATCTTGAGCTCGGGCTTGCGTTTGATCTGCGCCACAGTTTTGAGGATGGCGCGGTTGCGCCACCAAACCGACGGCGACATGACCACCAGTTTGCTGAAGACCCAGGTGTAACGCAGACCCAGGTAAAGAGTAACCAGCCCCCCCAGCGACGATCCGCCCAGGGCGCAGTTCGCTTCTCCAGGCAACGTGCGATAGGTCTGATCGACGAACGGTTTCAGCTCCTCTACCAGCATCTGGCCGTAGGCATCGGCCTGGCCACCCCCGAGGCGCTTGTCCTCGACCGGGGTGTACTCGTCGATGCGGTGTTCCCCGGTGTTGTAGATGCCGACGATAATCAGCGGCTCAATCTCGCCGGTGCCGATCAACTCGTCGGCGGTCTCGCCCATGCGCCAATAATTGCCGTGGATAAAACAAGTATCCGGGTCAAACAGGTTTTGCCCGTCCTGCATACAGAGCACGGGGAAGCGGCGGTCGGGCTCGGCATCGTACCGGGGCGGCAGATAGACGACGAAGTCGTGTTTCTCGTCTTCGACCTGGGAGGCGAATTGCTGGTGCAGACGTAGACGGGATTTCAGATTGCCGGGCTCGGCAACCGGGGTATCGTTCATGTCGGTCGTGGGGTTCGTTATGATCGCCTCGCGTGGCATCCTGTAGAATGTTGGATTCCCAGATTACCAAACGCTGGTGTGCTTGCAACCAATCTCTCCGTCAGGGGCTTAAACAAAGTGAATCGTGAATATCATCGTTGGTGGTCCAATGACCTGCAACGCGACATGGACATGCTGGTCTTCGGCCACGATGGTCCGAAGGTCATCGTCTTCCCCACTTCTCAAGGTAGATTCTACGAGTACGAAGACAACAAGATGGTTGCCGCAGTGGCTGACCGGCTGGATGCCGGGCAACTGCAGATTTACTGCGTCGATAGCGTTGACAGCGAAAGCTGGTACAACAAAAGGGCGCATCCTTACTGGCGGGTGCAGCGGCATCTGCAATACGAACGCTACATTCTGAACGACGTGATTCCACTGATGTGGCGCAAGAACTGGAACCCACGGACCATCGTTACCGGCTGCAGTTTTGGCGCCTACCACGCCTTGAACTTCGCCTTCCGCCATCCCGACAAAGTGACCGATTGCGTTAGCATGGCCGGAGCTTTTGACATCAAGAAATTTCTCGACGGCTGGTACAGCGAGGATGCGTACTTCAACAACCCGCCGGACTACCTGGCGAACTGCACCGATGGCTGGCGCTATAACCATATGCGCACCGTGCTGTCGACCGGCGAATGGGACATGTGCTGGAACGACAATAGTCGAATGGCAGCGATCCTGGGCTCGCGCGGCATCCGGCATGAAATGTACGTGTGGGGCGACCAGAGCTATCACGATTGGCCGTGGTGGCGGCCCATGGCGCGGGCTTACCTGGGATAGCCGAAGGGCGCGTGTCCCCTACTCATTTCGGGCTGTTTCGCCTACAATATTTGGAGTTGTAGTGCGCCCCTCGCACGTTTCCCGGGCCTTCCCACATAAAGCAGCGAACCGGCAAGACAGGACTCGTGTCGCTCGCCAAGGAGCAGTCGTGAAGAAAATCGGAATCATATTTGGTATGGAGACCACGTTTCCGCCGGCGTTGGTCGACAAGATCAACTCCATGGGCGAGCCTGACATCCAGGCCGAGCTGGCTACCGTCGGCGAGGTGCGGATGGCCGAGCCTTCTCCCTACCAGGTGATTATCGATCGTATCTCGCACGACATTCCGTTTTACCGCGCCTATCTGAAGAACGCAGCGCTGTCAGGCACCATCGTCATCAACAATCCTTTCTGGTGGAGCGCCGACGACAAGTTCTTCAACTATGCACTTGGCGAAAAGCTGGGCGTGGCGATTCCGCCCACCGTCTTGATCCCGCACAAGGAGCATCCGGCAGGTACGACGGACCGCTCCATGCGCAACCTGCAATACCCCATGCCTTGGGACAGCATCTTCAGCTACGTTGGCTTTCCCGCGTTCCTGAAGCCCTTCGACGGCGGCGGCTGGAAGAACGTGTACAAGGTCAATTCGCCGGAAGAGTTCTTCAATGCCTATGATCAGTCGCGCGATCTGTGCATGACGCTGCAGCGCGGTGTGAAGTTCAAGGAATATTTCCGCTGCTACGTCGTCGGCCAGCAGAAGGTGCATATTATGCACTACGATCCGTCGCTGCCGTTTCACGAACGCTACGTGAAGGACCCGCCGCCAACCGATCCCAAGCTGATCGCGCGGGTGGAGCGCGATTCGCTCACTCTGTGTCGCGCTCTGGGTTACGATCTGAACACCGTGGAGTTCGCCTGCGAGGATGGGATTCCGTATGCCATCGACTTCATGAATCCTGCGCCCGATGCTGATGTAAACTCAGTCGGTCAGGAAAGTTTTGACTGGATCGTGAATGCCGTGGCGGAACTAGCGATTCGTAAAGCCAAGCAACAGGCTGGCGTGGCTCCAGAGTATCGCTGGAGCGCATTTCTAAGCGGCTACACGGCGGAAGCGGATTCCAAGACGAAGGACCCAGCATCGAAGCCTGCGGTGGTATCCAAGCAGGTTAGGAAGCGCGTAGGCAAGGAGTAAACCAGATGGACCGGCCAAGCCTGAGCATCGGGATTGAAGAGGAATATCAGACGATTGATCCGGAGACGCGCGATCTCCGTTCGCACATTCAATCGGAGATTCTTCCCAAGGCCAAGCTGGCACTGCATGAAGCGGTGAAGCCGGAGATGCACCAGTCCGTCATCGAGGTAGGCACCCGGGTTTGCAAGGACATCAAGGAAGCGCGGGAGAACATACAGTCTTTGCGCCGCGAAATGATTAGCTTGGCCAGCGAGCACGGTATGTTGCTGGCGGCAGGTAGTACCCATCCATTCTCCGACTGGAAGTTGCAGGAGATCTATCCCGACGAGCGCTATGCGCGGGTGGTTGAGGACATGCAGCTGATTGCGCGCGCCAACCTAGTTTTCGGACTGCACGTGCACATCGGCATTGAAGACCGCAATACTGCCATCCACATCATGAATTCCATGCGGTATTTTCTGCCGCACATCCTGGCGCTCTCCACCAACTCGCCCTTTTGGATGGGCATGAATTCCGGATTTAAGTCATACCGCTGCAAAGTATTTGAGCGCTTTCCCCGCACCGGAATTCCCGACACCTTCGCCAACTGGTCCGACTATGAGAACTTTGTTGCCCTGCTGGTGAAGACCAATTGCATCGACAACGGCAAGAAGATATGGTGGGACATCCGGCCGCATCCATTTTTTCACACGCTGGAGGTGCGGGTGTGCGATATCCCGATGCGGCTGGATGAAACCGTGGCAATCGCGGCGCTGATTCAGGCGACCATCGCCATGCTGTATAAGCTGCATGCGTCCAACAAGAGCTATCGCATCTATGGCCGTTCGCTCCTCATGGAGAACAAGTTTCGCGCATCGCGATACGGGATCCAGGGCAAGCTTATCGATTTCGGAACAGAGGAAGAGGTCCCGGTCCGCGACCTGATGCTGGAATACCTGGAACTGATTGACGATGCGGCGGAGGAACTTGGCTCGCGCAACGAAATCAATTACATTCACCAGATGTTAAAGATGGGCACCGGCGCCGACCGGCAGCTGAAGGTCTTCGAGGAAACCGGCGATCTGAAGAAAGTTGTCGATTATATGGTGAATGAGACGCGCGTCGGAGTATTCGAGTAAGACGGCGCCGAGCAAGTAGCGCCAGCATTATAAAAAGAGTGGCAAGAAAGGATTGTTCTTGATTCAACCAGTTCTCACCGATCTCACTCATACAACATTCGATCCCGAACTTTCTCCGGGCGCTCGTAACGCAGTGCAAACCTGTCTGCGCATTCAGCCGGGGGAAAAGGTCACGCTGATTACCGACAACGCCTGCCGGGAGATCGCGGCCAGCCTGGCGCAGGAACTGACCGAGCTGGGGTCGCCGTTTAAGGCCTTCGTGTTGGAAGACCTGGCGCCACGCCCACTGACCGATCTGCCACCCGAGATTGCCGAGGACATGGAGACCAGTCAGGTCAGCGTCTTCGCCGTGCGCGTGCAGCGCAATGAGCTGAAGTCGCGGATGCAGATGACCGACATCGTGAATCGGCGCAAGATGCGGCACGCTCACATGGTCAATATCGATAAGCAGATCATGCTGGAAGGTATGCGCGCCGACTACAACAAGGTCGATGCGCTCAGTCGTAAAGTGATGGACATCGTCGCCCAGGCAAAAGAGATTCGCGCCACCAATCCCGCGGGCAGCGATTTCACGGCTACGCTGAACCCGAACTACCACTGGATCAAGACCAGCGGCATTATCAGTCGCGACAAGTGGGGCAATCTTCCCGGCGGCGAAATCTTCACCGCGCCGGGAGAAGTGAATGGCGTGTGCGTCGTCGACGGTGTGGTGGGCGACTACTTGTGCGAGAAATATCAGGACCTGGCGCGGCAGCCGCTGACGATTCACATGCGCAACAACCGCATCACCGAAGTTTCCAGCGACAACAAAGAGTTGGAGCAGGAATTCTGGGCCTACACGCACACCGACGAAAATAGTGACCAAGTGGGCGAGTTTGCTATCGGAACCAACATCGAGCTGACGCACGTGATCGGACAGATTCTTCAGGACGAAAAGTTCCCCGGCATCCACATTGCCTTTGGCAATCCCTACGGCGAGCATACCGGGGCGAAGTGGTATTCCAGCACGCACATCGACGTGGTGGGAACGAAGTTCGACATCTGGGTTGACGGCCGGCAGATCATGGAGAAAGGGCGCTTCCTCATCGAGGCCTGACCATGATTCCCGCCCTCCGCGAGGAATTCAACCGTAATTACACGCCAGGGAAGTACCAGCAACTCCTGCAGAGCCTGGATAAAGCCTGCGGTACCCACATCGGATTTCGCGTGTCGGAGACGCCGTGTTTCGTCCCCAGGAGCCTGCTCGACCTGATGGCGCAGGATGGGCGTGAACTCGTTGCGCAACTGGTAGACAATCCCGAATACCGGCGCGCCTCCGATGCGTCTGTCCCCCCACAATATAACGTCCCGAAAGAATCTCCGCTGCCGATGTTCGTGCAGATAGATTTCGGGTTAGTGCGCAGTGCCAGTGGAGAACTGGAGCCGAAGCTCGTCGAGTTGCAAGCTTTCCCTTCTCTTTATGGATACCAGCCAAGAGCCGCACATCAGTATGTTGAGTCATACGGTTTGTCGCCTGATCTGGGCATCTACCTCAGCGGTCACGATCACCACTCATATTGGAAGCTGATGCGACAGCTCATCGTTGCCGATCACGATCCCGAAAACGTGATCCTGATGGAGATTGATCCGGAACAGCAGAAGACGCTGCCCGATTTCCTGGTCATGCAGCGCGAACTGGGGATCGCAGTGGTTGATATTTTGTCGCTGAAGAAGCGTGGGAAACAGCTTGTTTACAGCAAGGATGGTCGCGAGATCGAGGTGAGGCGCATTTATAACCGCTGCATCGTGGATGAACTGGAGCGCAAGGGAGTGACGCTGCCGTTTGATTTGCGCGACGAGCTTGACGTCGAGTGGGCCGGACACCCCAACTGGTATTTCCGCATCAGCAAGTTTTCGATTCCGTATTTGAAGCACCGATGCGTGCCCAAGACGTGGTTCCTCGATGAGGTTCGCGAGCTTCCGAAAGATAACGAAAACTACCTGCTCAAGCCGCTGTATTCGTTTGCTGGAGTGGGGATCAAGTTTACGCCGACGCAAGCCGACATCGATGCGATCCCGGTCGAGCAACGCCACAATTACATCTTGCAGGAGCGGGTGCAGTTCGAGCCGGTGATCCAGACTCCGCACGGGGCGACACAGATGGAAATTCGCATGATGTTTGTGTGGCCCGAAGGCGGCGAGCTAACGCCAGTGCTACCGCTGGTGCGCATGGGACGCGGCATCATGATGGGCGTCGATCACAACAAGAACCTGGAATGGGTAGGCGGCTCGGCGGCGCTGTGGGAGTGATCGATCCCGTCCCGCCACGGGACCCGATCATCTAGCCCAGAACCAACCAGGATGAATCCCCAGCCTGGCCTGGGAGGGCGCGGGTCTGGCGGCCGTTTCAAACTCGTGTGGAATTCCGCTCTGGGGCAGCGCTTAACAACAATCGCAAGCGCTGTGTGTCACGCTGTCGCGATTCCAGGCAAACTCCCGTCCCGCGAATGCGGGCGGACTATCACGTCTTCAGAAACCAGCTACGAATAAGGCCGTACGGGTCGAATGCTGAATGCTGATCGCTGACTGCTGATCGCTGACTGCTTTCCTCAGTTCGGAACCACTACCAGCCCAGTCAAATAGGCATTGATCGACTTTGCTGCTTTTCGGCCGGCGCCCATGGCGAGAATTACCGTCGCGCCGCCAGTTACGATGTCGCCGCCGGCGAAGACGCCCGGCTTCGATGTCGCGAGCGTTTCTTCGTTGGCGGAAATGTAGCCGCGCTTGGTGGTAGCCAATCCCGGCGTCGTCGACTGGATGAGAGGATTCGCCGACGTGCCCGCCGCGATAATCGCAACTGAACACGGCGTGACGAACTCCGATCCATTGACCGGGACGGGACTGCGACGGCCGGAGTCGTCGGGCTCACCCAGTTCCTGGCGGATGCACTTCACGGCGGTAAGATTACCCTTCTCGTCGCCGAGAAACTCCACCGGGTTCACCAGCATTTCAAAGTGAACACCCTCATCTTTGGCATGGTGTACTTCTTCCTTGCGGGCAGGCATCTCTACCAAGGTCCGACGGTAGAAGATGCTGGCACTGCGCGCGCCCAGGCGCAACGCGCTACGCACCGAATCCATGGCGGTGTTGCCGCCGCCGACCACGATTACATCGCGGTCTGTGCAGGGGTAAAGGGGCTCGTCGAATTCGGGGAAGCGGTAAGCCCGCATCAGGTTCACCCGGGTAAGGAATTCATTGGCGGAATAGACGCCGTTGAAATGCTCACCGGGGACTTTCAGGAAGCGCGGCAGGCCGGCGCCGGTAGCGATGAACATGGCGTCGAAGCCTTCGTCCTGCATCAGTTCGTCGATGGTGACTGTCTTGCCCACCACGACGTTGGTCTCGAAGACCACCCCGCGACGCTGCAGCACGTGAATTTCGTGGCGGACGATCTCCTTCGGCAAGCGAAACTCTGGAATGCCATAGACCAGAACGCCGCCCAGCTCATGGAGAGCTTCAAAAACATGCACCTGGTGACCCATCTGGATGAGATCGCCGGCGCAAGCCAAACTCGCAGGGCCGCTGCCAACAAGGCCGACCTTCTTGCCGGTAGCGGGCGCGGATACAGGAGATCCGAATTGTCCCGTTTCGCGCTCCCAGTCGGCGACAAACCGCTCCAGGTAGGCAATTCCAACCGGTTCGCCCTTCTTACCCAGCACGCAACCTGACTCGCACTGATCGTCGACCGGACAGACGCGGCCGGTGATCGCGGGCAGCGCATTGTCTTCACGGACTTTCGACGCTGCGCCCAGGTAGTCCCCGGCCAGGATGAGATCGATGACTGCGCGGATGTCGACCGAGACGGGGCACTTCTCGATGCATCCCGGCTTGCTGCACTCGATACAACGCAGCGATTCCTGCCGGGCCTGCTCCTCGGGAAAGCCGAGATTCACTTCCTGGAAGTTGTGGGCACGGACCTGCGGCTCCTGCTCGGGAACGCGCTGGCGCGGCAGTTTGACGCGCTCTTTGTTCGGGAGAGGATTGTGGCTAGGGACTTTGGTTGGAGGATTACTCATGGCTCACCGCCGCTGCTTCCGCCGCGCACTCGTGGCTGTGAACACTGTCGCGTATCCGTTTTAGCTCGGCTTCAGGATCGGCTTGCAACCGCTCGATGCTGGCACGCTCTTGCTCGCGGTACATGTTGTTACGCTGCATCAGGACCTCGAAGTTGACCTGGGTGGCATCGAATTCGGGACCGTCCACGCAGGCGAATTGGCTGCTGTCATTGACCAGCACGCGGCAACCGCCGCACATTCCGGTGCCGTCGACCATGATGGAATTCAAGCTGACCATGGTCTTGATTTTGCTAGGGGCAGTGAGGTTCGCCACGGCACGCATCATGGGCACCGGGCCGACGGCAAGCACATAATTGACCTGGCCGGCGGCGACCAGTTCTTTCAGCTTGTCGGTGACCAGGCCCTTGTCGCCATAGCTGCCGTCGTCAGTCACCACGTAGGTCTCGTCGCTGACCGCGCGGACCTCCTCTTCCAGCACCAGCAGGTCCTTGCTGCGCGCCCCAACGATGGAGATGACCTTGTTCCCGGCGCGCTTCAGCTCGCGAGCCGTGGGATAAGCCATCGCCGTGCCGACGCTGCCGCTGACGACCACCGCGGTGCCGAAGTTTTCGATTTCAGAGGGCTTGCCGAGAGGACCGACCATGTCGAGGATGGAGTCGCCCGCCTCCAGCATGCTGAGCAGCATGGTGGTCTTGCCGATGGCCTGCACGACAATGGTGACGGTGCCAGCGGTGGCGTCGGCGTCGGCAATGGTGAGGGGGATTCGCTCGCCACGGTCGTCCAACCGCAAGATGACAAACTGCCCCGGCTTCTGTTTGCGGGCAATCCGGGGAGCCTCAATCACAAAAAGCTTGATACCTCGCGCCAAGGTGCGTGCTTCCACGATTTCGAACACATTACCCTCCGCCTTGATTCTGCTGGGGCAGGTACCGAGAGTCTGTGGCGTACGTCACATTACAGGCGGACATGGCGCACATTGGGTTGGAGGGCCAGGTTCTTATTGGGCGGCCTGCTGCCCTAAGCTACGAAATACTTTGCCGCCGGATGATGCACGATGATGGCTGTGGTGCTCTGCTCCGGCTCCAACAGGAAGCCGGTCGTGAGGTGCACCCCAATGTTCTCGTCGGGATGCAGCAGGGCGAACAGTTTGGTCTGGTCTTCCAGATTGGGGCACGCCGGATAGCCGAACGAGTAGCGCGATCCGCGATACTTCTGGTGGAAGAGGTCGCGGATGTGCGGCGAGTCTTCACCGGAAATTCCCAACTCCTGGCGAACCATCTTGTGTGACAGCTCGGCCAAGGCTTCGGCCGATTCCACACTGAGTCCATGAAGGTAGAGATACTTGGTGTACTCGCCGCCTTCGAACAGCTTCTGGGTTTCGTGCGAGGCCTTGTCGCCGACGGTCACACAAGACATGGCGAGGATGTCCATCTTGCTACCGCTCTTGGGCAGAAGGAAGTCGGAGATGCACAGGCCGCGGCCTTCGCGCTGGCGTGGGAAGGTGAAGCGCAAAGCTTCTTGCGGAACCGCATCGCCCTGTTTCCAGTCTGCGGGCAAATTGTAGATCACGACATCGTTGCCGTCACCTTGCGCTCCAAAATAGCCGTAGACCACTTTCGGCTCGAACCAGCCGGCCGCGATCACCTCTCCTTCCAGGTCTTTCAGGATCGGGCGATACTTGGTTTCGACCAGCCGGCCGTAATCTTCCTGCGAAACCGTCTTCAACTGCCACTGATTCTTGAAGAGAGCAGTTTCGTTGATGTACTGGAAGATCTCGCGGAGGTCGAAGTCTTCGGCCTTCAGCACGCGCACGCCCCAGAACGGCGGCTGCGGAATGTTGGGCGCAGCGGGTATTTCGATGTTCGGCTTGGTCGCGCCGTCGACGCCTCCGAGGGTGTGCGCCGGCTTCACGAATTCCTTCACCACCTTGCCTTCGGCGATGCGCTTCTGGCGTGCACCATTCGGCGAGGCAAGGTCCTCCATGATGTGCAGGCCTGCAAAAGCGTCGTCGGCGTAGAAGATGCCTCCGTTGTACTCGCGGCGTAGATCGTCTTCCACGTACTTGCGGGTCAGTGCGGCGCCGCCGCAGATCACCGGGAAGTCGAGCTTCTGGTGATGCAAATCCTGCACCACATATTTCATCTCCAGCGTGGACTTCACCAGCAAACCGCTAAGGCCGATCGCGTCGGCCTTCTCGGCAATCGCCGAATTAATAATCACGTCCGACGGCTGCTTGATGCCCAGGTTCACCACGCGGTAGCCGTTGTTGGTGAGGATGATGTCCACCAGGTTCTTGCCAATATCGTGGACATCGCCCTTCACGGTAGCGAGCACGATGGTCGCCTTCTGGCTGCCCGCTTTCTTCTCCATCTTGGGCTCGAGATAGGCGACCGCGGCCTTCATCACGCCGGCTGAGTCGAGCACCGAAGGCAACTGCATCTTGCGCGCGCCAAACAAATCGCCGACCGTCCTCATGCCATCGAGCAGAATGTTATTGATCAGGTCAAGTGGCGTGTAGTTGACCAGCGCCTCTTCCAGCAGTTCGTGTAACGACTTCTTATTCGCGCCGTCGCCTACGGACTTTTCGCCGTTGATAATCGCCCACTTCAGCTTGTCTTCGATCGACAGCGTATCGACGTGGGCCGTGGTCGTCTCTTCCTTGCCCTTGGTCCCGGCGAAGTGCGCCATGTAAATCTGCAGCGGATCGCCATTCGACGTATCGTGATATATCAGCTTGCGCGCAAGATCAACTTCAGCTTCAGGAATCTTGTACAACGGGTAGATTTTGCTGTAGTTAACGATGGCCATGTCGAGGCCGTGGTCGACCGCTTCGTGCATGAAGACACTGTTCAGAACGCGACGCGAGTAGACATTCAGTCCGAAGGAAATGTTGCTGACGCCGAGGATGGTCTTCACCTCGGGCAGCTCGGTCTTGATCGCCCTCACCGCTTTCAGCGTTTCGATGCCGGCGGTGCGATAGTCGTCCTGGCCGGTAGAGATGGGCAGGGTCAGCGCGTCGAAAATCAAGTCGCAGGGACGGATGCCGTACTTGTTCACCGCCAGATCGAAGATGCGTTGGGCAATCGCCAGCTTTTTCTGCCAGGTCAGCGCCATGCCGTCTTCGTCAATGGTGAGCGCGATGACCGCCGCGCCATAACGCTTGGCCATCGGCAGGACCTTCGAGGTGCGCGTCTCGCCGTCCTCCAGATTGATGGAGTTAATGATCGCCTTACCCGGAATGCGCTTCAGAGCCTCTTCGATAACGTCGGCTTCGGTCGAGTCGACGGTGATGGGCGCGGGCACTCGCGTGGCAATCTTCTCGAGGATATTGCTGATGTAGGCCTTCTCGTCTTCGCCCACGATGGCGCAGCATAGGTCGAGCATGTGCGAGCCCTCGTTCACCAGCTTCTTGGCCAGGGTGAGGATGCCGTCATAGTCCTGGCTGCGGACCATGTTCTTGAAATGCTCGACGCGCGTGGTGGTGTTCATCTCCTCGGCCACGACCAGCGGCTTGGGATCGAGATCGAGCGGCACCATGGAGTACGCACTGGCGGCGGCTGCAGTGACTTTCACGTCACGCTTGGCCGGCTCAAGATTGGCGCAGGTCTCGGCAACTGCCTTGATATGCTGCGGCGTCGTGCCACAGCAGCCGCCCACCACGCGCACACCGTACTCGGTGATGAACTGTTTCTGGTAGTCCGCCAACTCCTGCGGCTGCAAGCCATACACCGCGCGGCCGCCGACGTTCTGTGGCAGTCCGGCATTGGGCAGAACCGAAACCGGCTTCGGAGAATTCGCTCCCAGGTAGCGAACCCCGTCGTTCATCTCCTTGGGACCGGTGGCGCAGTTCATGCCGATAATGGCGACATCGAACATCTCTAGCGTGGTCAGCGCGGCGCCAATCTCGGTGCCGAGCAGCATGGTGCCAGTCGCTTCCAGCGTGACCTGCACCTGCACGGGGATGTTCTTGCCGGTTTTCTTCAGCGCGTCGAAGATGCCGACCAGTCCGGCCTTCGCCTGCAGGATGTCCTGACAGGTCTCGAGCAGCAGAACATCGACACCGCCGTCGATCAGCGCGACCGCCTGCTCGGTGTAGGTGGCAGCCATGTCGTCGAAACCAATGTGTCCCAGCGAAGGCAGCTTAGTGGTCGGACCCATCGATCCCGACACAAAGCGCTTGCGTCCGTTGGAGGAGTAGCTCGCGGCAACCTCGCGCGCCAGCTTGGCCGCGGCCAGGTTGACCTCGTGGACTTGGTGCTGCATGTCGTACTCGGCCATCACGATCCGGGTGGAGCTGAAGGTGTTGGTCTCCACCACGTCGCAGCCGGCGTCGAAGTAGGCGGCGTGGATTTCCTTCACGATATCGGGACGGCTCAGCACCAGCACATCGTTGTAGCCTTCTTTGCCCCAGAACTCGTCGACCCCAAGGTCGTAGGCCTGGACGCTGGTGCCCATCGCACCGTCATAGATGACGACGCGTTCCTGCACGGCTTTTAGAAAATCGCTCATTTGCCTTTTAGCGCGCGCTGGAAAATCCTCTCCTATAGTGTCGGCCTGGACCGCCTTTAGGGGCACCCGATCGAACAACAACAGATGCGGACGGGAGAGAAGGAAACGCGCAGCTTAATTAATAAGTATCGCAGGTATGCGCGGCATTGCGAAGTCGCTACCAGCTAACTGCAATCTTCGCAGGCTATTGGCGGATTACAGCATTGAGCAGAAACTGTACCGTCAGCAGTCAACCCTGGGCTTTCAGCCCGCACCCTCTGAGGCCGAATGTCTTGCTTTAGCAGGCTGCTGGAAAAGTACTCTTGACGCTCATTTCGGACCGGAGGCGTTTGCCAGCGAATCTTCAGTTGGCCGAAATGATCGAAATTGCCTGGTTGGTTCATTTGTCATCAGCCCTGTAGAAGTACCGCACGTTGCTCGCGCAGATCGAGGTCAGGGCCTCTATAGCTTGGGCGCATTGATCGCGACTTACGTCGAGGTGAGTGACGAAGCGGATCAACTGCGGGCCTACTCCGTTGGCCAGAACGTTGCGCCGGCTAAGTTCGCAGGACAACTCGGACGAACTCAGGCCCGTGCCGGAGATGTCGCAAATCAAAATGTTAGTTTGGACCTTGGCCGGGTCGATCTTGATGGCGGGGACTTGCGCCAAGCCTTGGGCGAGAAACCTTGCGTTGGCGTGGTCTTCGGTCAGCTTTCGCGGGCCCTGCTCCAAAGCAATGAGTCCTGCGGCTGCCAGAATCCCAGCTTGGCGCATACCTCCGCCGAGGGCTTTGCGATAAATGCGCCCGCGATCCATGAGCTCTGCGCTGCCGACTAGAAGCGAACCCACCGGCGCCCCCAGTCCCTTCGACAAGCAGAACATCACAGTGTCGGCTTTGGCGGTCAGTTGCCCGACCGGAACTCCAAGCGCGACGGCGGCGTTGAACACGCGGGCCCCGTCGAGGTGCACCGGCAGTCCGGCGGCGTGTAGGTTGTCGCAGACTTCGTTGAATACCGCAGGTGGCGTGATGGTGCCGCCGGCCATGTTGTGAGTGTTTTCCAGCGAAACCAAGCCGGTCTTGGCGGCGTGGTAGCTCTTGGTTCTAAGCTTCGACTTGACGTGCTCCCAGGTGACAATGCCGTCCTCGGCCCAGACGGTGCGCGGCACCACGCCAGAGAAGTGCGCCATCATCGCCATTTCGTAATTGAAGACGTGACCGCGCTCTTCGCAGATGACCTCTTGACCGTGATGGGTATGCAGCTTGATCGCGATCTGGTTGCCCATGGTTCCGCTGGGCAGGAAAAGCGCTGCCTCGCGGCCGAAAATCTCCGCTGCTCGTTTCTCCAGGCGATTGATGGTCGGATCTTCGGCGTAAACATCGTCACCGACCTCAGCTTCAAACATAGCGCGCCGCATCTCGGGTGACGGCTTGGTAACCGTATCGCTGCGCAGGTCGATGGCGGGGATGGCGTGCTTGCTCGATTGGACGCCGGGTTCAGGAGCCGAGCTATACATGCTCTTAGTCTAACGAATCGGGACCCGTCCTGGACCATGAAGATCAGGGCCCATACGGAAGCTGGGGGCAGCGACAAAGATTGACCAGCTGTAATCGTGCGAGTGATCCACCAGAACTCCGGTGCTTCAGAACTTCCCTAAGCGCCTAGCAACAGCACTTTGTGTTCGGGGCAACGGGCAGCAGCTAACTCGATGAGGCGGTCGATCAACTCCGGCCCATGGTTCGCGTAGAAATACAGTCCCGCGAGCTCGCGCTCCGGCAACGATTTCTTGGGATACAAAGCGTTCTCGATCTGCATGGCGTGCCGCGTCAGGATCTCAGTGCGGCGGAGCTCAGCCTGGGCAGCGCGTTTCTGCAGGCGATTGACCTGGTATTGCATCTTGCCGGCGGCGCGTCCAGCGGCTTCGACCAGCGTGGGATCAAGGGTTTGCAGAGAGCTGCTGACGTGTTGCATGACGTCGTCCACACTTCGCCTCGCGTTTTCGAAATTTTGTCTGAGATCGGCCGGCAGCGAACGCGCTGCTAGGCACTCGCGTAGCTGGCATTCGCCGTGGAAGAGTTCCGGCAGCTCGATTTCATACTTGGTGAGCAGGCGCTCGATGCGCGGCTCGATCAGCGTCGCACTCAATCGCGGAAGAATGGGCGTAATCCGGCCGAGCAACTTTTCATAAACCACGCCGGCTTGCGCGAAGTAGGCGATTTCGGCCGGCCCGCCGATGTAGCCCAGCGTGGGGAGCCAGTAGTCCTGCAGCACCGGACGCAGCAGCACGTTGGCGCTGAAGTTCTCCGGAGCGACTTCGATGCGACGCTGCAATTGGGCGCTCGAAA
This sequence comes from Acidobacteriaceae bacterium, assembly GCA_003165795.1. Lineage (GTDB taxonomy): Bacteria > Acidobacteriota > Terriglobia > Terriglobales > Acidobacteriaceae > Bog-257. The sequence continues at coordinate 28,441 of PMWW01000148.1, read as the reverse complement.
GGCGCTCGCGGGCGACGGCGAACTGACCATTGGCGCGATGGATGGGGACGCGCACCCCTTCGGCCAGCGCGAACAGAGGAGTCGATTGCGGAGTGACTTTCACCTGCTCGTGATATTGAGCTGCGTGCAACTCGCGATTGCGGGCCAGCAGAGCGTCATCCAGCTCGGCCGAGCGGCTGACGGCTTCCACGAATAGCGGAGTGGCAATACGGTGGAGCTCGGGGTCAGCAGGATCGAAAAAAATAAGGCCGTGATCGCGTCCATTAAAGATGCGAGTGTAAAGCCTTGCGTAGGCGTTAGAGAAGGTTTCGCCCTCGACGTAGCTCTCGCGCAGGTAGTCAGCAGCCAGCGATTCGCCCAGTAACTGCGCGGCCTGCGCGACCAAGTCGTTGGTGCCTGCGGCGAATCGGATGGTCGAAACGGGAGCGCCTGCGGCCCCGTTAGTCTGGGCAGTGAAGGCAGCGAGTTGAAAATCGTGGGTCAGCAGCAGTGCTTGGTTGACCTCGGCGAGGTCGTGATCTTCCGTGGCCAGCCAGAACACCGGCACGCATTCCACACCCAGCTCTTCAACCTGCTTCGCCAGCGCAAGTACCGACGCCGCTTTCAACAGCGAGAGCAACGGACCGCCGAACAGTCCCACCTGCTGGCCGGTGACCACGGCGAATGCGCCGTCGCGAAGCCGCCGAAGGTTGCGCAGCGTCGCCTCCGAGGCCCCCCAGGCGCGATTCTGTTTCACCAACGCATCCGCTACACGGGCCTGGCGGGTCAGATCGCGGGGAACGGATTTTGCCCACGCAGCTATATGCGCGGCATCCGGTTGGGTCGGAAAAAATTTGCGGACATCGGGAGAGTACGAAAGGAAATCGCTGAAGATGCGGGTGGTGTGGGGAATGGCGTTGAAGGAGATGCAATCGGGAATCACGAGACGGTCTCCCGACAATTGCGCCGGCCAACCCGGCACATTAGGTCAACCCCGAAAAAAACAATGCGGTCAATCGCAGCCAATCTTTTCATGAATTCGGCCATTCGTGCCACGGGTATCAGACTAACAGGCAGGCAAGAGGTTTGGATGATTCCGCAGGCCGTGGGATGCACGAATCCGCATCTGCGCGGTACGAAGTCCCGCTGGCCCAATCGCCGCCACAGCCGGGAGGTTGTTCTCGAACCTACCCGTTCCTGGATCTTCGCTTTCTTGCGACCCAAGTCGTCATGCAGCGATAATCCTGCACGATCGTTGTTTTCAGTGGATCTACCAATATTGCGTTCATCTCCTCAGTCAATCCCAGCAGCATTGGTTGATCTACGAGAAACCACTCGGAACCGTCTCCAATCCTGAACACGTTATCCCGCACTCGTTCGAAGTCCATCCCGATCCTCGATCCCAACCGGCAGAAAAGCATTCCGCCTGGCTTTACCATCCGCCAGAGCTCCGTCAACATCGTGCGGAAATGCCCATAGTCACGCGCAAAATGAAGCACGGAACTACAGATCACGACATCCGCAAAATCGTCGGGAAACGGCATCCGCTCAATGGATCCGACCTGGAAGTTGTCTGCCGGCAATCCGGTCTGCAACGACTCAGACAACAGGCGGACGTGCTGAATTCCATCCGCATCCTCGTCCAGCGCAAATACTTCGCACCCTTCGCGCAGCAGATGGACCAGGTTGCGACCATACCCACATCCCGCGTCAAGCACCCGCATACCAGCGGCGATGTTCCCCCGCAGGATCTGGTCGAACACATAAATATCGATCTGCCCGAACTGTTCTTGAACGCTTATCGTCACCATGCCACCAAGGTTGCCTTGCGCGACTCAACGGTGAAGGAGGCGCAGAGTCGCGTTGCGTCTCCGCAACATCTATATATCAGAAGCGGTTGACTTCCCTGCCCTGACTGGTAGAGTTGAAGTTGATCGCGCTTCACTAACGGGGGCGTCACGGCTTCGACGGAAGTGATTGCGGTAAAGAGGCATACCGGAGTGCACGCATCCGTAATCGTGTGCAAAAACACAATTGCCAATCAAAACCTGGCATACGCAGCTTAATTAATTAAGTTGCCGTCCTCCTCGGCTTTGCTCATGGGCTGGGAAAGGGCGTCGCACAGTGAGCTGGCTACCAACTCTCCACCTGTGAGTTGACGGCGAGATCATCAGGTTGGCAGGCCGCGTTTCTTGTCCGCTCTGAGCGTGGCCGGCGAGAGTGCCGTCTAACCCCGGCGCATGAACGTGACTAAGTATGTAGGCTCTTTGCTGACAACATTTTCGGACGCGGGTTCAACTCCCGCCGCCTCCACCAATGTAAGCTACTGATTACGCATCATTTAGGTGCGTTTTCTTGAATACCCGTGTACCTCGGATGTACTCGTTTTCAATTAGAACAGCTAATTGAAAATGCTCATATCAGAAGTTTGATTTCAGGAATCGGCCTAGCAAGTTCTATATCCGCACTTTCGGCAAATACCACCCACTACGCCAGTAGTGCTCGAATACTGCATATCGTGAACGCAGTCTCTCGACTGATTTTCAGTATGGTGGCGGTGCCGATTTTGCTGACGTTCCTCGTCCTCTCGCCGCAACCTGTCGTAATAATCGTGTGGATGTTCTCGGTTCATGATGGCGCTTGAAGTTGGTTGTTCATGATCTGATTAGATAGATAAGCCCCCGTGTTGGCGAGGGCTTATCTAGAGCAACAAACGGCTGCGTGAGCGCCCGCTTTCACTGAATATGAGATTGGCTCGGATCTCTTGAGTCGGACTGTGGGCGAGGTTGCGGCGCTACGCAGTATCCAGAGTTCGAATTACTTCCCTCCGCCACGTAGTCTCAAGTGCAGAGAAATTTTGCTACCTTGTCCGTGAAATACGCGAAAAAGGCCGGACTTTCGCGACATTTGCTACGCAAACCGGACCAGAGAAAAAGCGCCGCCGGAGCACCTTGCTCCCAATCCACCGATTTTCTCCAGAGCGCAGATTCACAGTCCGCTTTCAAGAATCGCAAACGGCGAATGTTTGGCGATCACAATCCGAACGTAACGCGAAAGCCGACTTGACTTCCTGACTCCAATCGGCGAGGTGATGGACTGCTCCCCGACTCATGTCCAAACGAGTATGAACTTCGCACGATGAGCTTCGGAGGCCATCGTGCCACTGATCGCATATCGCTTCAAGGCGCTCCAGATGAAAATTGTTTCACAACGTCGCGGAGCGAGCGAAATGGCACAAAATGTTAGCCGTTTTCCGAGATCCCTGTTAACAGCGATGCGGGCGGGGTATAATGCGCCGCATCGGGGCCGTTCCCCGGCTAGATTCCAGCCAAGGAAAGCTATGAACGGGCAAACAGTATCTCTTGGCAAATTTCGCTGCAAGGTCAGCTCGCGCGTGAGCACGTTCACGATGGCCCTCGCGATGGTTTTCGCGCTCACACTCCTTACAACCCACCCCATGCAGGCGCAGACGTTCAGCGTGCTTCACAACTTCACGGGAGGAGCGGGCGGGGCAAATCCTGAAGCTGGGGTTACCGTCGGACCCTCAGGAGTTCTGTATGGAACGGCGGCCTACGGCGGGACCCACAACAACTATGGGACAGTTTTCAAGCTAAGCCAGGTTAATTCAAGTTGGGTTTTCAGTCCCTTGTACGAATTCATCGGGGGCTTCGATGGAGGCGTCCCATACGGCGGGGTAGCGATCGGCCTAAATGGTGCTTTGTATGGCACGGCCGAAACCGGCGGTGTAAGAAGCGACGGGACAGTGTTTGAACTGAGACCTTCGCTCACAGTGTGCAAGGAAATACTGTGCTATTGGAGCGAAATCGTACTTCAAGGTTTTACGGGATATCCGGCGGACGGTGCCGGACCGCAAGTCGAGAATTTAGTCTTCGATCAGGCGGGAAACATCTACGGCACGACGGAGGAGGGAGGTATGTATGACGACGGGACAGTGTTCGAACTAACCCCCTCAGGCGGAGGATACGCGGAGAGCATCCTTCATAACTTCGGCGGCGGGAGTGACGGCCTGTACCCATATTCGGGTGTGGTCATCGATACCGCCGGAAATGTGTACGGAACCACCTATGCCGGAGGAACCGGAGCAGCCGGAACGGTTTACCAGCTCATGCCTTCCAACGGAGGCTGGCTGGAGAATGTTCTCTTTGACTTCGGCGGGGCGGATGGGGATGACCCGTACAGTAACCTAATCATCGATGCTTCCGGTACGCTCTATGGCACAACGTATGGCGGTGGACAAAATGGGGGCGGCGTAGTCTACAAACTGGTGCCCTCAGACGGAGGGTTCACCTACTCTGCGCTTTACACCTTTAGCGAGTACTGCGACTCCTACGGAGGCGTCGCCATAGACACAGCCGGTAATTTTTTTGGGGTCTGTTCTGCTGGCGGCGCCCATAATGACGGCTGGATATTCGAGCTGACGAATTGCAGCCAAGGTTGTAGCGTGATCGATCTCCACGACTTCAGCGTCAGTGACGGCGCAAACCCTTACGGGGGCCCGGTGCTCGACGCGAACGGCAATCTCTACGGCACAACGTATTTTGGAGGTACGGGGACCTGCAACGGCGGCCCCAACTGCGGCGTGGTGTGGGAGATCGCGGGCGCAGGTGCTCCGCATAAGAACTGAATTGAGGGAGGGCGCTTCCTGGTGCTTACGATGATAGATTTGTTGCACGAAACTTTGAAACTCGAAACCATCGCATCAATGCTTTATATCGGGGCACGGCTTCACAGGCTGCGGAGAAATTCGTTGATTTTTTCGCAGCGGGTTGCCCGCGCCGCCCTGTTTGTGTGCTTCGGAACATTGTGCTGCGGCGGAAACGCCTCTGCCGCCAACTCGGCGTCATCGCCATCGACTCCAGCGAACCAGCCTTTGCCCATTCAGTACCCCACCGACGTTCTCACCTATCACTACAACGCTTTTCGTCAGGGCGCGACGCTGCAGGAGACCACGCTGACGCCCAGCAACGTCAACTTAAATACCTTCGGCAAGATCAACTTCTTCACCCTCGACGGCAAAGTCGATGCCCAGCCGCTGTTTGTCAACAAGCAATCCATCGGCGGCGGTTTGAACGATACGGTTTATGTCGTCACCGAGAACGACAGCGCATTTGCCTTCAGCGCCAATTCCGGCCGCCAGTTCTGGCGAGTCTCCGCGCTTCTACCGGGCGAGTCCCCCAGCGACGATCGCGGCTGCGACTCGATCTCGCCGGAGATTGGCATCACGGACACTCCCGTCATCGACAAGGGCAACGGTCCCAACGGCGCGATCTACTTTGTGGCCATGAGCAAGGATTCCTCCGGCAATTACCATCAGCGGCTGCATGCGCTCGACCTCTCGACCGGCGCCGAGCTATTCGGTGGTCCGGTCGAAATCAATGCCATGTACCCGGGCACGGGCGATGGCAGCCAGAACGGATATGTCATCTTCAATGCGGCGCAGTATGCCGAGCGCGCTGCGATTCTGGAATATGGCGGCACGCTCTACATCTCTTTCACCTCCCATTGCGATAACCGTCCCTACACCGGCTGGATCATGGCCTATAACTCTCGCACCCTGGCGCAAACCTCGGTGATCGACGTGACGCCCAACGGCTATGCAGGCTCTGTCTGGATGACGGGCGAAGGACTGGCGGCGGATTCCTCCGGCAACATCTACTTCCTGGACGCCAACGGCCTCTTCGACACCACGCTGAACTCAGGCGGCTTTCCCATCAACGGCGACTACGGAAACGCCTTTATGAAAGTCTCGACCTCCGGCGGCACGCTGGCCGTGGCCGACTACTTCAACATGTACGACACGGTGGAAGAATCCGATAACGAGGAGGACCTCGGCTCGGGCGGAGCGATCGTGTTGCCCGATCTCACCGACAACAACGGCCAGGTGCATCATCTCGCCGTCGGTGCCGGTAAGGACACCAACATCTACGTCGTGAATCGCGACAACATGGGCAAGTGGAATCCCAACAACGATAATCAGATTTATCAGGAGATCGATGGCGCGCTGCCGGGCGGCGTCTGGTCAAGCCCCGCTTATTGGAACAATACGGTTTACTACGGCGATGTGGGCGACAATCTGAAAGCTTTCAGCATCTCCAATGCGATGCTTTCCATTACGCCAACTTCGCAAACCGGCATGAACTTTCCCTATCCCGGGACGACGCCTACTGTCTCGGCCAATCAGACTTCCAATGCCATCGTCTGGGTGGTTTCCAACAGCAATCCGGCCGTTCTGTATGCCTTCCAGGCGACAAATCTGGCGAATCAGTTGTACAACAGCAATCAGGCCGGCTCGCGCGATCAGTTCGGCCCGGGCAATAAGTTCATCACCCCGATGGTCGCCAATGGCAAAGTATTTGTGGGAACACAGACCGGAGTGGCGGTATTCGGCTTGTTGCAGTAGTTGCGATGACCTTCGCGCTTGATGTCTCGCTCATTCGTCCTTGGATGTCTATGTAGCAACGAGTATGCGAGCACGGCAGGACTTCCGCATTAAAACCCTCGAAGAAAACGGCTACAAGGTGCACGTCTTAGCTCCCGCGGGTTTCAGTTACCGTGAACGCCGACGCATCGTCACTATGATTCAGAAGAACGACCCGACGAGGGGACATGCAGATTGCCCGGGTCCCCTTTTTCGGTCACGTAATCGGCAAGATTGTCTAAAGACGCTTCGCCTCGCAATCCGCTGCCTTCGTAGTCAAGTAGCACACGCTCGCTGGTGCCGTAACGGACCGTAGTAATGACCGAGGTGAGCGGAACGATGCCAGTGGGGAGGCGATCCATGCCAAGCAGGGCGTTCATCAGCGTTGATTTGCCACGGTTGAACCGTCCCGCGACCACGACATTGAATCTATCCTCAGCCAGCCGGGCTAATAGTTCGCGCCACCGCAGTTCAGAGCCCTTATCGTGCTCGAAATCGATGGCGCTGGCAAAGCGGATGATTTCCGCTCCATCTAGGCGGCCCTTGGGAGACGATCGCCTGTGTGTGACTCACGGTCAGATTGCCGTGACGAATTGGAAGATCGAAGAGAACCGCCGATGGATCGCTTCCGCTGTTCACAGGCGCACGGTCGTTCTTGCAGAAGAGGTTAGGAAGTTTATCGACAAACATGATTATCAACGTAAGGGCGAGTTAGCCGTCAAGGACGACGATGCAGTGCAGCGCGCGATGCGGATGTTGGTTGGTTCCGACCGTCGGTCTTCTCAAGACGAGGCAGCCCGGCAATGAAGATTGTGGTGATCTCTGACATCCACGCAAATCTTGACGCATTGATGGCATTGCCCGAGTGGGGTGATGACCTCTGGGTGCTCGGCGACCTCGTCGACTACGGCCCGGACCCGCGCGAGGTTGTCGCCCTCCTACGATCTCGCGCGGAAATTGTCATTCGTGGCAACCACGACCAGGCCGTGGGGTTTGAAGAGGATACGCGATGCAGCCCGCGATACCGACAACTGGCTCTTGAAACTCGGGACTTCACCATTCAATCAATGAATGGCGACTTAACGAGATATTTACAGCAGCTTCCCTTGCACAAAACCGTCGAGCGCGACGGAAAGAAGTTCTACCTGTGCCACGCCGTACCCTCAAATCCCCTGTACGAATATTGTCCTGAAGACTCCGACCGATGGGTGCAGGAAGTTAAGGAGATACATGCCGACTATCTGCTGGTCGGACACACCCATACTCCATTCATCCGCAAAGTGGGATCGACGACGGTGGTCAATCCCGGCAGCCTGGGTCAACCCAAGACTGGCAAGCCCGACGCATGTTATGCCGTCTGGGATGACGATCATTTCGAACTGAAACAGTTTAGGTATCCATACAACGAGACCATACAGAAGCTGGAGCAGTTGCCGGTCTCACAGCAAGTCAAACGCGATCTCGAAACCGTTTTGGTGTCGGGATCCCTTCCTCAGCAGCTACAGAGGTGAGCACTTATGTCGATCATAACGAAGTTGCAAGCGCTTGAGATTCTCGATTCGCGTGGCAATCCAACCGTGCAGGTGACGGTTCACCTGGATAGCGGCGCATCAGGAACAGCGAAAGTGCCGTCCGGTGCGTCAACCGGAAAGCGCGAGGCAGTGGAACTCCGCGACGGTGACAGCAAGCGGTTCGGTGGAAAGGGCGTCAAGAAAGCGGTCGGCCATGTACTGGATGAAATCCAGAAGGCAGTTGTGGGTTTCGATGCGGCCGATCAAGTCGGGCTCGATGAAAAGCTGATCCGACTTGACGGAACACCCAATAAAGCGCGACTCGGAGCTAACGCATCCTTGGCGTCTCGATCGCTGCCGCCAAGGCTGTCGCCAATGAGCGCGGCATCCCTCTTTATCGTTATTTTTCGGATCAGCCTGAGTACGTCATACCGCTTCCCGGACTAAATGTCCTGAACGGGGGCAAACACGCGGACAACAACGTCGATTTCCAGGAGTTCATGATCGTTCCGGTTGGCGCTCCAAGTTTTGCCGAGGTCCTCCGTGCCGCGGTAGAAACGTTTCACTCCTTGAAAGATGCGCTTAAGCGAAAGGGATATACCACCAGTGTTGGCGATGAAGGAGGGTTTGCTCCCGAGCTTCGGTCGAATGAAGAGGCAATGGAGTTGCTCGGTTCTGCTATCGCCAACGCTGGCTACAAACCGGGACAAGATATCGCCATCAACCTGGACCCCGCAGCCAGCGAGTTCTTCGAGAACGGATTGTACGTTTTCGATAAGTCAGACCATTCCAAACACACTCCCAGTGAGATGGTCTCCTTCTGGGAGAAATGGCTGGACAAGTATCCGGAGGTCTATTCGCTTGAGGATGGTTTGGCGGAAGACGACTGGGAAGGGTGGCGCGAGCTCACGCGGCGTTTGGGACACAGGGCTCAATTGGTTGCAGATGACATTTTCGTCACCAACCCCGAAATCCTGGAGCGCGGCATTCGCGAAGGCATTGCCAATTCGGTCCTGATCAGGCTTAACCAAATCGGCACGGTTACGGAGACGCTGCGCTGCATCGATTTGGCGCGCAAGAATGGCTATACCTGCGTAGTCTCACATCGCTCGGGCGAAACCGACGATACGACGATTGCTGACTTCACAGTCGCGACCGGCGTTGGCCAGCTCAAAACTGGGTCGGCGTGCCGCGGCGAGCGTGTTGCAAAGTACAACCGGCTGTTGGAAATCGAGGCGGAACTGGGCAGCTCGGCCAAGTACGCTGGCCGCAGTGTCTATGGCGAATGGATCAACGAGGTCGTGCGGAAGTGATGGCGGGAGTCGTTGAACGTGGCGCACAGTTGGATAACGACGAGGCGGGAATCGAACGGCTGGTTCAGGGACTGTTCTCGCTTACCGATGGTGAGCTGAGCATGGCGGCCCTGGTCGGAGTGGGCGAAGCTTCGATTCCGGCTTTGCGCCGGGTTCTGCTGGAAGGCAAGCCGAGCACTGTGTATCTCCCGCGACAGCGCGTCGTGCGCGTACTAGGTGAATTGCGGGCATTTTTTGCATTGACTGATTACTTACTTCGCGAGAAAGGTATTCAGGATCCAGTGCTTCGTCTGGCAGAAGAGGCAGTGGAGAACACCGCTGCGCGAGAGGTGGGTCGAAGCCAGTCAGACGAGGCCTTTTATGTACTGCGTGCGGTTGCAGCCGCACGAAAGTTGCCTGGCGCAGTCGAAGCGCTTGCGGGGTTCCATCGCGACGCGGCAGCTCCCGTGCTTGTGGCGGCGCTCGAGAGCGATTTCTGTCGCAGTACGGCGGCTGATGGTATCCGCCTTGTCCGCGCAGCAGCCATCCCTTATCTCATCGAGAAGGTTCGTTCGCCCGAGCCGTCACACGCCGAAGAGACGCCTAGCAGTCTGCGCCACCGTCGCGCTGCCCTGGCTTTACTTGCAGAGGACGAACTGGACTTCAAGCATTGGGGAGTCAGTTCCGAACTCCGTATGAAGTTGGCGCTTGACGTAGGCCGTCTGCTGTTCGAGATCCTGATTCAAGGCTCCAATGATCTTCAGATCATCGGGCGTGAGCGTTGAACCAGCGTCAACCAGGCATCGACAGCCACGACAGTCCCGATGGTTCGCCGAAGAGCTTGTGCCCCTCTACGAACGCAAACAGCGCATGCTACAGGAGTCTCTGGCGAGAAAGACGCTGGGGCTGGTGGGCGCTGTCCGCTCCGCTTTGGAAATGGGCTTCTCCTACGCCCGCATCGAAGGGGAAGATCGGTTGCAATTCGAGGAAGTCGATCTCGCACTGCGCCGGAGTGCCGGTGATCTGCAAAAGTTTCAATCGGAGCTTCGGCGCACAACAGAAGAGATTACGCTGCTGGCGCCATTCATCGTCAACCGGGCAGCAGCCTCGATCGCAGATATCTGGCACACGGAGAATCAAGAGGTAGATTGCGCCGAGGTGTTGCGAGGAACGGCGGCGGAAGTTGCGGGTGAGATTTCCAGCCAGGTCCGAGCCAAATTGTTGAAGCTGGGAGAGATGCTTCAGCGGGAACTATTGAGAACGGCAACCTTGTTGCGGTCCGCGGACATGCCAAGCTCAGAGGACTTTCAGGTCCTTGCCGAGATGCCTGCGTTCCATATGAATCGGCAAGATGGTTTGGCAAAACGGCCGATCTCGCGCAGACTCGGCAGGTGGTTCCGAATTCAGTCGGCCAAGCATCGGTTAGAGGCTTATGAAGACATCATCAAGTTGGCGCTGGAAAGCTATTCCCGTTTGCTTTATGCATGGGGCCTGGACGCCAGCACCGATTTGGAGCGTCAGTTCGATGGTTTTGCCAATCGCTACCGTGCCCAGTTGGAGCGATTGCTGCTGGACAGAAAGCAACCCACGACCGACGCAGCCAGAGTGAAATCCGATCTTGAAGCTCTGGCAAACCTGTTTGTTGCGGATGCCCCGACGACAAACAATGAAGCAATTGCTTCATGATCACGGCACACATACAAAGAAGAGAGGGGATCGTAAGAGTTTGCTCAAATATCTGGTGGTCGGTATCGGAGGTTTCCTTGGCGCAATCGCCCGGTACATGCTCGGAACTTACCTTGGAAGCCGCTACGGAGTTCGCTTCCCGTACGGCACGTTTGTGATCAATGTGAGCGGGGCATTGCTGATTGGATTCATTCTAACCATACTTTCGAGAACGACGGCGAGCCAGTATTGGCGCTACCTGATTCCCATTGGGTTCATCGGCGCGTATACAACGTTCTCAACGTTCGAGTATGAGACCCTCCGGGCCGTGCAGGACGGCCAGGTTATTACGGGGCTGTTGAATGTAGCCCTCAGCGTGATTGTTGGTTTCGCGGCTGTATGGGCTGGCGCTGTTATAGGACGGGTGTTCGTATGAAACCTCAAGCTGATCTTTCTCCGGAAGCACCTGTAATTCAGGCACTGGCTCGGGGTGTTTGCCCAATTTGCACATTGATGCGCGTTTTTCAGAACACGGTAATTGAGGCTCCGCACCGCTTCCCCGCCACCAGCGTTTGCAACTTTCATGCCTGGGCACTGGCAGGTTCGTCTCCGGCAGTCGAGGCTGTGCCGATCTTCCGGTCCATGCTCGGAGACTCGGCAGTCAAATCTGCTACTAGCCCTGTAGAACTGCACCCCTGCGATTGGTGTGTTGCGCTACGCGAGCACGAGGATGAGAAGTTGTCCGAGTTTGCCCGGGAAATGAAACGCGAGAACTTTCGTAGCTGGATAGCTCAGTATGGAACCGTATGTCTTTTCCACGGCCGCAAACTTATTAAGATTCTTCCCGAGGCCGAAGCTGAGGTTGTCCGGCGGATCCTGGCGAACAATCAGGAAGAGCTGGAAAAACAACTGTCGGAATTCGACGTGCGAGTGAGAAAAGGGGAAAAAGGTGGTGGTGGCGTTCTCGGCCACATCGCGGAGTTCCTGGTGTCTCAGCGAGGCATTACACGCTAAGGGGGAATAAGTGCTAACCACTGGACCAGCTAAGAAAGTGACCGTCTACGTAATTGAGGGGCAGACGTATCACGGGGCGGCTTGCTACGCTGCGATTCTCGATTATTTGTTCTTCCGCGGCATCTCTGACGCAACCGTCACTCGCGGCATCGCAGGGTTTGGGACCGACCACAAAATGCACACCAGCCGTCTGGTTGATCTTTCCGACCAGATNNCGGTGCCGCCCGGAGAGAAGCGCGCGCCCGACGTGCCGGCAGTCAAGCTCCAGTCAAAGGCTAAAATGATGCGAATCCTGATCGGCGAACACGACAAGTGGAACGACAAACCTCTTTACCAGGCGTTAGTGCAGGCGCTACAGGCAAATGACACTGCAGGTGTGACCGTGTACCGGGGAATTCTGGGGTACGGCGCCAACCGTCGCATTCACAAGGATTCAACCTTGAACTTGTCTCACGATGCACCGATCCTCTTGACGGTGGTGGATGCCGAGGACAAGCTCCGGGCGTTCCTTCCAGTTTTGGACCGGATGGTCCAGCAGGGACTGGTAGTACTTTCGGACGTTGACGTGATTAAGTACTCGCATGCTCAGCTCTTCCCAGAGGCGCAGGAGGCACAAAAATGAAACTCGAAGGCAAGGCTAAGATGTTGCGCATTCACTTTGGGGAGGACGATCAGTGGCAGGGCCGACCGTTGTACGAAGCAATTGTCGAACGCTGCCGCAAGCTCGACAATGCCGGCGCCACAGTGTATCGCGGCATTGAAGGGTATGGGGCGAGCACGATGATTCGGCGGTCTCACCTGCTGCATTTTTCCTCCGACGCGCCGATCCTGGTCCAGATTATCGACACCGAAGAGAACATTAAGCGCCTTATTCCCGCGCTGGATGAGATGGTCGCGGAAGGCCTAATCGCGATGTCCGATGTTGAAGTCATCAAGTACGTGCACCAGGAAGGACAGCGGTCACAGCCGTGATGCCGAATCCCAAAATAGACTCTGATTTCGGAATGAGTAATGGCCCGGAAGTCGCGCGACCAGCAATTTTTGATCGCGTCGGGGAAAGTGAGCAGCTGCGGCAACGTGTGGCGCAAAGACGATCCTTCCTGTTACACGGACCCGCCGGCGTGGGCAAGACCCTCCTCCTGTCGTCAGTCGTGCCAGGTTTCCCTGACATTCTGTATAGCTCGCAGAATCCAACACCACACGCCCTCTACCGGAACTTAGCGGAGTTGCTACTGACAGCAGGCCATCCGGTATTCGTGAAGTCTTGTGCGAACGGTTTGTCGTCTCTACAGGCAAAGAGTGCGGTGTCCGTCAAGGGCTTGTTGCGGGACGCGCTGCTCGATTCCAAGTATCTCGTCGTGCTCGATCATCTGATGCGGCCCTCGCAAAGTCTGGCCGCCTCGATTCGCGAGCTGATGCTGAACTGGTCGGTACCTGTGATCGCCGTGGCACGTTCGGCCCATATGGAAGACGTGGGGTTTGTTCTGCCGCTATTCCCCGATCGAACAGAAAGGTTTGGTATTCGTAACTTCGATCCCGAGGCGGCCCGGCTGTTTGCGTCAGCATCTGCGGAAGGACAACGCTTAGCCGCTGACAATCTGGCGCAGTTTCTCGATAAAGTCGTCGAGTTCAGCGACGGGAATCCTGGCGCGATGCTGCAGATGATTCGCTTGGCCAGGGATCCTAGGTACTTCCACGAAAACCAGATCAAGATTACGCCACTTTATATCGACTACAAGATAGCGATGGTAAGTCAATAGACCAGAGTCTCGATAGGGGCTTTCATGAGCGAAGCCGCGATGCAAAACGTAAAAGAAGTACCGGTCCCCACTCCCGCTTTCGGCGCTACATCATTTGATGCACAAGCACTTGATCGGCTGGCCGCAATGGCCGAGCAGTTGGGCGAAGCCTCGGTCGCCGCCGACGTGTGCCAACTCGTTGCCAGGATCAATGAAGGCCGTTTCTTCGTCGCTTGCGTTGGGCAGTTCAAACGCGGCAAATCTACACTGCTCGATGCCTTCGTAGGAGAACAAATACTTCCGACCGGCGTTGTGCCCGTGACCACCGTGCCCACGGTGCTGCGTTACGGGAATACGCGAACAGCGCGCGTTCTCGTCGACACGAACTGGCATATGATTCGGCCGGAAGACCTTCCGCAGTATGTTTCAGAAGAATTGAACCCGGAAAACTCGAAGCAAGTCGATGGGGTGGAGGTTTTTCTTCCTTCGACGCTGCTCGCCGGTGGCATGTGCCTTGTCGATACGCCAGGGATTGGGTCTGTTTTCTCTGGCAACACCGAAACCACCAAGGACTTCATCCCGCAGATTGATGCGGCGATACTTGTCGTCGGCGCCGACCCGCCAATTTCTGGCGAGGAGTTAGCACTCATCGAGGCGGTTGCCGTCAACGTGGATGAGATTCTGATCGTCCTCAACAAGATTGACCGCGTCTCGACGGCCGAGCGGCAACAAGCGTCGGCCTTCGCGACCAAAGTCCTGGAAGCTCGTCTGCAGAGGCCCATCGGACAGATTTACGAAGTCAGCGCGCTAAAGAGACTTACCAACGCCACGGATGCCGATGACTGGAACAAGCTGGTCGAAGATCTCAGCCAACTAGCCGGCAAGTCAGGGCAGGCCATGACCCGTTCGGCGGCCGAGCGCGGCATCCGCCGGTTCTGCGCTTCGCTGCAACGCTCGCTAGATGAACGCGTCAGAGCGCTCAGAGAACCTATTGCTAATTCGGAACAGAGGATCGCGAATCTCCGGCAGACTGTAACCCAGGCCGAGCAATCGCTGCGAGATCTGGGGGCGCTGTTTTCTGCGGAGCAGATGAGACTCTCGCTGACCCTACAGGCTCGACGGAAGAAGTTTCTGAACCAGACCTTGCCAATCGCGCGGGAAGAGTTTAAGCGCGATACCTGTACCGTCGCGACCACATTTGGCCCGGCTCGGCGACGCGAGCTCATGGCCATCGCCCAGGCTGTCGGCCGGCGTCATGTTATGCCGTGGCTGGATACGGAGGAGACGCAGGCGGAGGAGATCTACGGCGCGGTCACGCAGCGCTTTGTGAATCTGGTAAATGATCTCCTGCAGCGAATTTCCGAGCAGGGAGCCAACTTTTCGCACTTGCCAAAGTCATTGGACGCCGAACACGGCTTCCGTACGCGCTCGCGCTTCTTCTTTCATGACATGATCACCATAGCGCAGCCGGCCTCGCTGCTCTTGTACTTGTTGGACGTCTTGATGGGGGCGCTTCACATCCATCGCTGGGTGCAAAAGGACGCGGTGAACTTTCTAGAACGGCTGCTGGACACCAACGCCGCGCGGGTTCAGGGGGATGTCGAACAGCGCGTAGTGGAGAGCCGTTTACGTCTCGAGTCTGACGTGCGCAAACTGCTGCGTGAGGTGAGCTTCTCGGCTGAGCAGGCACTCTCAAAGGCGAGAGAGCTCATGGCCGCTGGTAGTAGTGCCGTGCAGAGCGAACTCGAGCGCTTACACAAATTGCAAGAGGAACTCAAGGCTCTTGCCGGGACTCCATAAGCAGTGCTAGTCACTCGTTCAAAGACAGTTGTGACTTCTGCGGACCTGCTCAGCAGCGAAGCGGACAAACTTTTCGGCCTCGGCGCACAGATCATCGGGAATCAGCATCTTCAAACAGAGCCCTTCCAGCAACTGGATCACGATCGATTGCGGCGTGCCACTCAAGACGATATCCACGATGTTGCGAAGCGGTATCCAGGAGGCTCGGAACCCATAGCGCTGCCGGTATCCGTCTTTGTCATCCGAAAACAGGTGCAGTTCCCTTTGAGTTAAGAGAATCTCGGAACCGAATGTCCAGGAAAACTCCTGTCGAAGCAGCCTGGGCTTCATCACCTCTCTGGGTGGCACGAAGAATCGGGTGATTACTGCTTCCGCATCAACCTTAAGAATGACTTCGATCTGTTCAAACTTGTAGTCGAGGTGAGGACCAAACACTTGGCGGCTACAAAGTAGAGAAGGCTCCTTGCCTATTGATAGCAGCCGTTGCTTTAGGTGATCGAGAAACATTTTTACGTATTCCCGATCACGTCCATGAAACGGAAGATGTACCACTCTTGCCGAAGCAAAAAATGTTAACGAACAGGCGGTCAGGAATCTCTCGAGTTCGACGAACGAGATGTCAGCGAAGCGAAGGACCGTCTTCTCCAGACTACAACTGGGGTGTGAATACACGGAAAGATGATCTGGCCAAGCGAGCAGCAACCTCGGCACATAGCGGGGCACTTCAAAACGCGGAACTATCTCCTGGGGCAAGAACAGTGCATATTCGAAGTCCTGCTCGACATTGAAATCGGCCGGTACTTGAGAAGCTTCTCTGATGAGATAGGCAAACGCGTATGCCCTTGAATCTACGGTTTGTTCCATTGTCAATAGTTTCGTCGGTTCGATCGCGGACTGTGTGCCTCGCCGATGCGTCGCAGTTCTCTAAGTACGGCGAGAAAGGTCTCCAGCAGATCGACGGAGCTGTATAACATCGAGGATGGATAATCGCTGGAAAGGCCCCACCACGCCCTCTTGGCTGTTTCCACAGCAGCGACCATCATTAAGCCATTTGTAGAGATTTCGAAAGGGAGCCGATACGACATACTCCTTCAGAAACTTTCGGAATGCACGCAGTCCTCGCGACTTTAGGTCGAGCGCCCCGAGATCCCGCGAGAAACGTTCGACCGCTGTGCAATAAATTTCGACCGTCCCCACGAACAATCTATCCATGGCGCGCTTGTAATATATCTTTTTCACCTGATCGAGATGCTCACGCATCGCCCGCATCTGCCCGGAGAACGATTTGATGGATTGCATCAGGATCTTGTCTTCGAGATCCTGCATGACCTCTTGCCGGTAAGCGATCGCGTCGAGATTGTTCAGTTGGCTGTAAAAGAATGGTGCCAGGTCGTATTCCTTCCACCCGGCTATGATCGCCTCCACGATCTGGTCGAGATTCAGGTCATGAAAGAAAACAGGCGCTTGATGTGGTTCCCCCGGGCCTTGGCGGGTCATCCGATTCTCGAAACAGAATGCTGTCGAAGCACCTGCTCTTTCTATCCCCTTCGCAACTCGTCGAAGTGGTCCATTATGTTTTCGCGGAGGCTGGTCGACTGACTGACTGAGAGGACGAGACAGACACTCCACCAGCCACGGCACGTAGGAGTCATCTGCCCCGAGGCGGAACTAGGCGGGGCGGTTCTGGGTGTACTCCAAACCCAACTCGCAGTGTAGCAGCGCGGGCCACAGGTGCTCAAGTCATTCATGTGGAGATGGTGAATGTGGTGTCGTTTCTTAGAACAAGTCCATGAAAGTTGCTCAAATATGTTAGCGCGAGCGTCTTGTCATCCCGTTTCAGTTGTGGTTGAATACACCCTTGGCAAAGGAGTTTGCCGTCCCGGTCACGGCCGGGAAAAGCGCCCCTCACTTTAACTGAGACGGCTGATGACTCCTCCCACTGTTGGATGCGAGGGATTCGTATGGGAGGAATCACGAACAGTCAGCCGCATTGCACTGTAATTACCTTCCACGCAAGATCCTGCCTTGGTCGTTTCTTCCTTTTTTTGATTTTGGAAAATCCCTAAGGCCAGACGCGATTCCTGTCGCTTCTCGCCGTTTAGTCGGTTCTCGAACGCAATCGTCGGGTGAGGCATTCTGATGACACGCACCATTGCCTATAACTTCATTCAGCTCCTGTTCGTGATCGGATTTGCGCCCTTGTACGCGGGTGTGCTGAGTCGATTCAAGGAGAACGTTCAGAGCAGGCGCGGTCCAAGCATCTTTCAGCCATACCGGGACCTCTGGAAGCTTTTTCATAAAGACGAAGTTATTTCCTTAGAAACAACCTGGATTTTCCGTGTCACGCCCTACTTGGTTTTCGTAATACCCCTGTTCGTCACGAGCTTGATTCCGGTTTTGACAGATTATCCGCTAGCTTTTGCCTTCATGGGGGACATGCTTGCGGGAGGCTTTTTCCTGGCCCTCGCCGGGTTCTTCTCTGCATTGGCCGCCGTCGATACCGGAAACCCTTACGGTCCTATGGGAGCAAGCCGAACGCGCATGGTGGGATTTCTCGCGGAACCGGTCTTTATGATCGTGTTTTTTACCGTATCGTTTGTGGCGCAATCGACCATCCCTTACATCGTTCAGCAGAAATGGATCGCCAGTTCGGCGGCGTTCTTTTCACCGGCACACATTTTGCTGCTGATTGCCTTCCTGATGCTGATTTTGGCCGAAGGAGGAAAAATTCCCGTAGACAATCCCGCAGGCCACTTCGAATTGGCGATGATCGACGAATCCAAGGGGCTGGAGTACTCCGGCCGCGGAGCCGCCTTGATGAAATGGGGCGGACAGATGAAGTTTCTGGTCCTCACTTGCATTTTCCTGAATGTGCTACTCGGGCCGTGGGGACTGGCCCATGGCCAGCAGCCTGGCGACGTCTTGCTTGCTGTGCCGCTGATTCTGATTAAGGTTCTTATGTTCGTCGTCGTTCTAGTCGTGATCGAATCGTCGCTTGCCAAATTGCGGCTATTCCGCATTAGTGAGTTTCTCGGAGCTGCTTTCATTATCTCGGTCGCGGCGATGATTGCCAGCATTTTTTCCGGTTCGGCCGTGTAAAGGAAGGAGAAGGGATGAACGGTGCTCAGATTCCGCTAGCCGAAGGGCTAAATGCGCTGATGGCTGGACTGATCCTGATCTCTGCCTTCGGGATGGTCGCCACTCGCCAGGTGCAGGGTGTGATGCGGTTCTTCATTTTGCAGTCTGCGTTTCTGGCAATATCAGCCTTTTTGATCGGGTATAGCCGTAGTTCGATTCATCTTTGGGCGCTTGGTGCTATCACAATCGCGGCGAAAGTGATTGCGATCCCATGGGTCCTTAAGCGCACTCTACCGGGCGACTTGTACGAGCGTCGAGAAATCGATCAGGTGTTGAATATTCCAGCGTCACTGTTGTTGGCTCTCCTGCTTGCGATCGCCGCCGAGTTTCTAGTCGGTCCTTTGGTGGCGGCTTCGACCGATCCAGTGGTTCGGGTCAATTTGCCCATTGGGCTGGCGGGGATACTGATTGGAGCTTATTCATTAATCGCTCGCCGCGAAGCCCTGCCGCAGCTCGTTGGAATCCTTGCCATGGAGAACGGCGCCTTTTTCGCGGGTATCGCCCTCGCTCCCGATCTTCCATTGATTGCCGAACTTGCCGTCGCGATCGACGTTGTTCTAATCGCCGTTGTGATCGGCGTGCTCACGCGGGATATTAAGCGGGTTATCGGGACGACGCAAGCAGCAGGAATGACAGAATTGAGAGAGGGACCCCAGCCATGGCATTAATCATTGCCATCTTTCTTCCCCTAATTGCGGCCCTGCTTTGCTGGTTGAAGCCGCTGCGAGGTATCGCATGGGGTATCACCGTATTCTGTTTGTCGCTTAGTTTCGCGCTGGCAGTTGTTACCTGTCACCAGGTCCTTATCAAGGGGCGCGCAATCGGGCTTGCTGGGTGGTTCGAAGTTGACGGCCTAGGGGTGTTGATGGTCCTGCTAGTCGGCTTCGTTTGCACTCTAGCTGCGGTCTTTGCTGGTGGCTACATGCGCCACGGCAGCCAAGGTGCAAGACGGTTGTGGTGGTTTTACTGCAACTACAATCTGCTGGTTTTTGCTCTAATTGTTGTGCCCGCATTCGCGGATCCAAATCTGGTGTGGGTCGGAGTAGAACTGATCACCCTCTTCGCGGTTCTCCTGGTGGCATTCGAGAGTACTCCAAGCGCCCTGGAGGCTGCCTGGAAGTTTTCGATTCTGACGATCATGGGGGCGCCAATCTCTCTGCTCGGTTTCTTTGTGCTTTATTGGGCCTACCGCGGCAGCGGCGGCGGCACTGCGGAGACCTGGCAGAGCCTGCACGCCATGGCCCCAGCGATGTCACCGAAGCTCTTGAAGCTTTCTTTCTTACTCGTGTTTGTAGGATTCGGCGCCAAGGCTGGGCTTGTGCCGATGCACACCTGGTTGCCGG
The DNA here is from genome assembly GCA_003165795.1 of Acidobacteriaceae bacterium. Lineage (GTDB taxonomy): Bacteria > Acidobacteriota > Terriglobia > Terriglobales > Acidobacteriaceae > Bog-257. Next base: position 8,521 of record PMWW01000148.1, on the reverse strand, counting down.
ATGCTCATAGCCAGGCCCCCACTCCGGTATGTGCGGTGTTGTCTGGCGTCAAGACCTCGGTCCCTCTGTATGTCGTGCTTCGGCTTCTTTCCGTCATTCTGGCTTCACCCGAAGCTCGGATGGGGCGCTGGATGGTCATTATCGGCCTGTTCTCAGTGGGGATCGCCGCATTCTTGCTGCTGCAAGTTCGGGACTACAAGCGGATGTTCGCCTACTCCACGGTAGAACATATGGGTATCATCTTGACGGCCGCGGGCTTCGCAACCCACGGATCTGATTACGCCGCTGTCGCCCAGATGCTGAACCATTCCATCACAAAGTCTCTTTGTTTCTATGCAGCGGGCATCGTATTGCTTGCCCTTGGAACTCGCCAGATAAGGGACGTGCACGGATTGTTCCGGCTTTCACCCTTCGCGGGCGCCGCCTTACTGCTGTCTGCGCTGGCCATCGCCGGGGCTCCGCCATTCCCGATATTTCTAAGCGAATTCTCGATTCTTTTGGCGGGGCTTCGTTCCGGGCACAATACCGCAGTCGCTATCCTCGCGATTCTGATTGTCGTCGCTTTCGTCGCGATCCTGCTGCAAGTAAATAGCATGGTGTTTGGCAAGCCCGAGTTGCATTCCACTGCAGAAGCGATCCCTTTGAGCTGCCGCGTCGCTGTGCTGGTGGCCGCACTCCCAGTCGTTGTGTTGGGTGTTTTTGTTCCAGCGCCGATACATTCGCTTTTGCAGCTCGCCGCACAACAATTAGGGGGACATTGAAATGGCCATCGCTTCCTCACCTGGCGAAAGACGAGCGGAAACGGACCTCAAGGCCTTGTCCGCGGCAGTTGCAGAGCGCTTTGGGACGGCCCTTTCCGAGTCGAGCAGTGATAAGGGCTACGTACTCTCGCTGTCCGTGAATCAACCAGAATGCCTGCCGTCGCTTTGCCGCTTCTTGTTTTGGGACCGGGGCTGCTCCTTTGGAGGCATTATCGCCGAGGAGCATCCCGCCCATTGGCAGCTCTATTACCCATTTCTTCTCGCTTCAGCCGGTTGGATCGAAGTGACGCTGCAATTGCCGATCGAGGTCGCCACAGTTCCAAGCATCAGCTCCGAAGTGCATGCGGCTGATTGGCACGAGCGCGAAGTGGAAGATCTGTTTGGGCTTCACTTCGAGAACCATCCTCGTCTGGGTGACTTTATTCTTCCCGACCAGATTTGGCAGGAAGGCATCAATCCAATGCGGAAGAAGTTCGATGCAAACCAGCCCCATTTCGAGCGACAGCCTGATGCAAATTGGCGCCCTCTATTGGTAGTTCAAGATCCAGGCTCATTCGCTATGCCGGTGGGACCAGTTTATGAGGGGGGTATCGGCGAGTCCCTACACTTTTTGCTGGAAACAGTCGGCGAGGATGTCATCCGCGCCTCTCCACGCCTTTTCTATAAGTACCGAGCTGTAGAGAAGATTGCCGAAGGCAGAAGTATTTCAGATGTCTTGTTGCTCGCGGAGCGCTTTGCAGCCACCTCTGCCTTCGCGCATTCTCTCGCTTTCTGTCGGGCGGTAGAGAAGATTTACGCAGTCGAACTGCCCGCGCGGGCAGCACACCTGCGCATTGCGCTCTGCGAATTGGAAAGGTTAAGGCATCATGCAGGAGCAATTGCCGCCATCTGCGAGTCCACTGCTCTGGCAGTCTCTGCTGCACATGCCGCGATCAGCGAGGAGGAATTGCTACGGGCCTCCTGCGTCTTCACCGGACATCGATATCTGTTCGGCCTGAACGTCCCCGGTGGCCTCCGGCGCGACGTTGAACTGAACCAGTGCAAGAACCTGCTCGCAGCCGTCGATAACGCGCAGGCGGAATTGCGCGTCCTAGAGGATCGCCTTCGGTACAGCAGTAGCTTCTTGGATCGTCTTGAAGATGTGGGGGTCATTGACGGTGACCAAGCCCGGGACTTGAATCTCGTCGGCCCCGTAGGCCGTGCTTCAGGTCTCAGTTGCGACTTTAGGAAAGCATGTCCCTATTCCGGTTATGAGCGGTACCAGTTCGATGTTCCTTATGAGAGCGAAGGCGATGGTTATGCAAGGCTGCGCGTGCTGTTTGCCGAGTCGCTCCAGTCGGTGAAGTTGATTCACCAAGCTATCGAATCGCTAGAGCCGGGCCCCTTATACGTTCCGTGCGAGGGAACCACTCCGGGGGCAGCGCTCGGATGGACAGAAGCACCGCGCGGAGCCGCATTGCACTGGGTAAGCGTTGACGAAACGGGCACCGTGGAGCGGTATCGCGCGATTACGCCGTCATTTAACAACTGGCTCGGATTTCACATCGCTGCCGAGGATTTCGCGTTCCAGGATTTTCCGATCATCCTCGCGACCTTCGGTTTGTCGGCAACTGAGTGTGACCGTTAGAGGTGAACTGCGATGAGCTTTTGGTTCTTGCACGGTTTGCGCAGAGGCATTCAATCAACCCGATACCCCCGCACGCTAGACTCGGCGCCGGGTGTGTCGCCCGGCCACCCCATCAACACCGAGTTTTCCTCCAGCGGCGACGCGCGTGATGCCGCGGCAAGTTGTCCGGTAGACGCGATTCTCGCCGATGGCAGGATGGCTTTCGTGGACGATGGCCTTTGTATCCATTGCCAGCGTTGCCGCTTCGGGATTCGTTCTCCGATGAATTGGGAGCTCGGTTACGAATGGACAGAGTTACCTCCTGGCCGGAAAGACTACGAGACCTTGCCCTCTGCCTTTTCCAAGTCCCTGCACGTAATGGTGGTCGACGCCGGTGATTGCGGAGCCTGTCTTCATGAAGTCAAGCAACTCAACAATCCGCTATACAACATGCACCGCCTTGGCTATTTTTTCACCGCGACGCCACGCACTGCAGATCTTCTCCTCGTCGTAGGGCCAGTGAGTGAAAACATGCGGGGACCGCTGCTCAAAACTTATGAGGCCATGCCAGATAGCAAGCGGGTGATGGCTGTGGGCACCTGCGCAATAACGGGCGGAGTTTTTGGGCGCAGTTTCATGTGTGCGGGTGGAGTGGGTTCCGTACTGCCGGTGGACCTTGAAGTTCCAGGAAATCCGCCGCCGCCTCTCGCTGTACTGCATGGCCTGCTGGTTGCATCCGGGCGCAAGGTGGTGACGATAGGCGAACTCGTCTCCAGAAGGAGATCGTGATCATGGCTTCGGTAACAGGCGGGGCGCTGTTGTTGTTCTTCGTGTCGTGTGCATGCGGGATTCTCCTCTCGGCGCTGGTGGATCAGAGGCATTCCGGAGTGGTCATCGGAATTACCGGGGCGCTAGCTTCGTTATTCATGATGCTCGCCTCGGCGTCGGTTCTGGTCACGGGCCGGAGTTTTGAAGCTTCGTTATGGGTTCTTCAGGGATTCGGGCCTCTTACACTGCGCCTCGATGTGCTGTCGTCCGTATTCCTTCTTACCGCGGGAATTGTCTACTTTTCTGCGTCTCTCTTCGTGAGAAATTTCATCGACGATCAATTCGGGGCCAGTTACCCGGCGCGATATGGCGTAATGTATTTCGCTCTCATGGCCTCGGTCGCGTTAATTCTGTTGGCCAATGACGCGCCGCTGTTCTTGATCAGCTGGGAGTGCATGTCGATCTTGTGTTTCTTACTCATCAATTACGAACAGCGTCAACAGGCGGACAAATCTGCCGGATACATCATGCTAGCCATGAGCGAGGCGGGTTTCCTGGCGGTGGTAATCGCCTTTTTGATTCTCGGCAAGACCGCAGTTAGTTTTTCATTTCCCGCTCTGGGCATGGCGGCCAGCGGGCTCTCCAACCGTGGCCTGTGGAGTGTCTTTCTTCTCGGGTTTCTCGGCTTTGGGGTGAAGGCCGGATTGATTCCTGTGAACTTCTGGCTCCCGAGATCCTACACGGCGGCGCCATCTCTTTTCATTCCCATTTTTGCGGGTGTCACACTCAATCTGGGTTTCTATGGCATCCTGCGATTAAACGCTGATCTGGTTCACGGTAGTTACGGAACTGGTGTGTTCGCGTTGGTGGTTGGGAGTATTACGGCACTCGTGGGGATTCTATATGCCACAACAGAAAGTGATATGAAGACCATGCTTGCCCATAGTTCTATTGAGAACGCGGGCATTATTGTCGCCGGTCTCGGAGCTTTCCTGATTTATCGGTCCTCCGGACATTTCGTCGCGTCCGCCATCGCTCTGACAGCAGCCCTGTACCATATGCTGAACCATTCAATATATAAGACGCTCCTTTTTCAAGGGACGGCATACGTGGAAGCTGAAACCGGAACACGCGACATGGACCAGCTTGGCGGATTATTTCGCCTTTTGCCGGGATTGTCGGCCATCTTTCTTGTGGGTTGCCTGGCAATTTCTGCTGTCCCTCCGTTTAACGGATTCGTCAGCGAGTGGATGACGTTACAAGCGCTGTTGCGGAGCGCAGTTTTATCCTCCGCATCAATCAAGATCGTTTTCGCGCTTTGTGGCGCCGCTCTCGCACTCACGGCTGCGCTTGCGGTGACTTGTTTCGTGAAGACGTATGCGATGACCTTTCTCGGCGTCCGAAGAGGCTCGTGGGAGCCTAAACTGCGCACAAATGCGGGCACTCGTTTTCCCTTGGTATTCCTGGCCGTCGTCTGTTTGCTGCTAGGAATTCTCCCGACCTACGTTATTCCGATACTCAACCGGGCTGTTGAGCCCTTGGCAGAAGCCAGCGCAACCGCTTCTCTCATACCACCGTTCTTCACGGCTAACTCCTCGAACCAGGAACTGCCGTCGGCATTTCTCCAAGACTTTCACAATTTGGGCGCCCAATCCGCAAGTAAGGTGTTGCCCGGGCGCGGCCTGGTAATACTCCTGCGCGGTTCCGCAGAAAACCCGGTGGTCTTCGCCATGTCGCCGTCCTACGGTCTTGCGGCCCTAGCCATCATGCTGTTAACAGCGTGGTTCGTAATCACACGCCTAACGCGACAGCGGGCGACCGTCCGTCGAGAGCTTTGGGCTGGTGGAATCCCCCGGCTTTTCCCGGAGATGACGTACACAGCGACGGGTTTTTCTAATCCCGTACGCGTTGTCTTCCAGGCTATCTTCCGACCTAACATTACCGAAGACACGCGGCAGACTGTGGCGGTCCATTTCCGCACCGCGATTCGCCGTCGCCGCGACGAAACTCACGTGATTGATCGACTGTTCCTCCGGCCGGTCGGCGGGGCAATGAATGGGATAGCCAGATTTCTGGCTGGCATGCATCACGGTCGCCTGAACGCTTACGTGGCCTATGTGCTTGGGTTCTTGCTGATTATTCTTTTCTTGTACCGCGCGTCGTAGAAGCGACTTTTGTTGGAGGTGTTATGGGTGCAAGACACAACCCCTACTTTCGCAAGCTGCTCGTTGGTTTCGATGGGTCTCCGCAAGCCGACAAGGCCGTCGAAGTTGCAATGGAGCTTGCTGAGTGTCTGGATGCGGAAGTAGTGGTCTTCGCGGTGGCACAGCTGCCAAAGCCAGCGACGATGGTTGAGGTCCGTCGATCTTGGACGATGCTCGTGAACACTACACGGCAGTTTTCGAAAAGCTTGTGAGCAGTGCCAAGGAACACGGCTTAGTTAGACATGAAGACTGAGATTGTAGTAGGCCATCCAGCGGAGCAGATCATCCACCGCGCAGAGGCGGGCGGCATTGATATGGTCCTTCTCGGGCACCGAAGAACATCGAGATTTGCGAAACTTGTGGTTGGCTCCATCTCGGACCGTGTTTTGAAATATGCGCACTGTCCAGTGATGATCGTTAGTTAGTGCGACATAGAGTCAGGCTCAGCATCATCTAATCAGTAAGACGACCAGTATTCTTCTGAAAGGGCCGTGGTGCTGAGGGTTTCACATGAGACAAATCATTACTCCAGTTTGGCGATTGCCTTTCTAACTACCAGCAGAATCGGGACCGCCAGCAATTGCACGACGAGACAAAAGACAACGACCGCTGTTACGGAACGGTCATACAGGACCCCCATGATGGTACTGCCCAGGAACCACGCTACGCCGTAAGCACCGGTAAAAATGCCATAAGCTGAAGGCCGACGCTGTGGCGAAACGAAACTGGCGACCGCGGCGAGAATAATCGACTCATGGACTCCCATTCCCAAGCCCCACAGAGCTGCACCGAGCACCGCGGTCCAGAACCCGCCGAAAAACACCAGAGGAGCAAATGGCGCAGAGACAATCGTTAGGGGCACCAGCACGCCAAATCCAACGCGATCGAACAACCGGCCGAACAAAGTGATCCCGCGCCGCTGACGGCCATGACGATAGAGTAGAGGATCGGAATCCACGACACCTTAAAGGCATCGACCTTCTGGAAGTGATAAGCGATGAGTTGAAAGTCGGCGAACCCGGCAGCTATTAACGCGGCTGCAGCGAGATATATCCAAAATGCACGAGAGAGTCCCTCAGACCTCACCTTAGACTAGACGCATGAACCTCGAGCGCGGTGTGGTTGGAAATACTGTCAACGCCAACCACAAGAGCCTGGCGATCGTCACCGGAACGAACCAAGGCGGAAAGTCGAGTTTCCTTCGTAGCGTCGGTTTAGCGCAGTTGATGATGCAATGTGGCTTGTTCGTCGGAGCTGAAGCGTTCGCCGCCGAACTCTGCCCCGCCTTGCTCACTCATTACAAGCGAGAAGAGGATACGACAATGAAGAGCGGAAAGTTCCATGAGGAGCTCGCCAGAATGAGCGAAATCGTCAACCACATCGTGGTTAATTCAATCCTGCTCCTCAACGAATCGTTTGCGGCTACCAATGAGCGGGAGGGCTCGGAGATCGCTAAGCAGATCGTCTGCGCTTTGCTGGAGAAGCCATAAGGCTTCTTCTTGAGAGGGTGGCCCTTAATGACCTCATTTCGGGAGCCGGAGGTAAGCACATCAACAAACTGAGGACGATCAAGTTGCGTCGGCCATACTTTGAATTTGTCAACCTTAGGATCGGACATCATGCCGGTGTTGAAAAACGCCATATTGCAGGGGGCAACTATGGGGGCAACCGTCGATAATATATTTCATTATTCCTTTCAGTATCAGCTATTTGCAGATACTATTCGGTAGCCCCCACGCCCTGAGTTCTAGCTTGCGTGTCGCAACTTGCGGTGCACCCGTTGCAGAACCGTCTCGGGAACCCTTAAAGTGCGGTACCCGCGCTTGTGCAATGTCGCCTCTGCGCCCCATTGGATCACGCCCGGTTCATTCTCGAAGATCTTGCGCACAGTCTTCTGACTAAGCGCCCAGAGCTTGGAAATCTCGATGATCGAATAGTGCTTTTCGTTGGCGAGATCAATGGGACCAAGTCCGGACGCGTTGGCCATGTCCGCGAGAATTCTCGCTGACTCCACTGGCTTGCGCGGATAGGTAGACATCGGTCGGAACCCCAGGTTGCTGGTTGCCCTTTACCTTCATTTCGAGCGTTTCTTCTGTGGCTCGATAGCGGAAAGTCTAGGTATTTACCAATCTGAGTCCTAGAGCCGAACTGTCCAATCACTTTTTTGTTCGCGGTTATTCCTGAGCGTCATAACCAACTCGCCAGGCTCAAGGGTGAGGTTGGGGCACCGCAGTGAAAGGGCGCTTAGATACTTGAAAACGCAGTATTTACAAGGCAGCGGTCGCACTGCAATGCCCTGTAAGGAACCGAAAAGAACGCTGAGGAACACCCGGAGATCTGTTTTCAGGACTCAAGAAAATATATCTCCGACATTTGCTCGCGAAAGAACCTGGACGTTGAGCTCGCCATCTCTGTCCTAAGCCAATGTCAGCCACGTCATTGAATCAGTAGACGCAAGTCTCTACGAGGAATATGAAGAGGCAGCACAGGAACGTGTCCGCCAGCGCGGTCCTGAAGATTGGCCGATTGCGGCAGTTGCCTTACTACTCGACCCGCCAATTTGGACGGAGGACCAGGAGTCTGCCCAAGGAGGTGCGGAAAGGACGACTGGTGAAGAGGAAAGGAAATAAACCAGCGTTCGCCTTGCGTGTTGAGTTGTTTCGCATCACGGGTACGGACCTCACCCAAGTCGACGGCATCGATGTCGTAACGGCGACCACCATCCTCAGCGAAGCGGGATGGGATATGAACCCATGGAAAGACGAGGACCACTTCGTTTCCTGGTTGCGGCTGTGTCCGGACAATCGCATCAGCGGCAACAAGGTGTTGGGAAAAGGTCGGCTGCCCACCAACAATCGGGCCAGTATTGCCTTGAAGATGGCAGCCAGCACTTTACGGGTAAGCAACACCTATCTGGGAGCGCAGTTTCGCCGATTCAGAACCAGGCTCGGCGCCCCCGTTGCGATCAAAGCCATGGCCGCCAAGCTGGCGCGATTGGTCTACCGCATGCTCCGCTACGGGATGAAATACGTAGACCGGGGAGCGAAGTTCTACGAGACCCAACACCGCCAGCGACAGATCACACAGCTCAAATGGAAAGCCGCCAAGTTGGGATTTCACGTGGTTGAAGCTGCAGCCTAAAACACCTGGCTCTATCCCAATCGGAGTTTCTGGGGAGACTT
>PMWW01000101.1 GCA_003165795.1 Acidobacteriaceae bacterium | reverse complement strand
GTGCAGACCGACGGCAAGCTCCAGACCGGCCGCGACGTCATCATCGCCGCCCTGCTTGGTGCCGAGGAATTCGGCTTTGCCACAATGCCCCTCATTTCAATGGGTTGCATCATGATGCGCAAGTGCCACTTGAACACCTGCCCGGTGGGTGTGGCCACGCAGGACCCGGAATTGCGGAAGAAGTTCCAGGGACAGCCCGAGCACGTTATTAACTTTTGCTTTTTCGTGGCTGAGGACTTGCGTCGGGTCATGGCCGACCTCGGCTTTCGCAAGCTCGACGACATGGTGGGCCGTGTGGACTGCCTGGTGCAGCGTCGGGACGTGGCACACTGGAAGGCGACGAGCATCGATCTCTCCCCGATCCTTTACAATCCGCCCGTACCCCACCACGTGGGCCGGCGTTGTCTCATCCGTCAAGACCACGGTATCGAAAACGCATTGGATAACAGCCTGCTCGAGTACGCGCACGCGGCGCTTGAGAACCGCACCCCGGTCTCGCTGAGCCTTCCGATTCGCAACGTACACCGCTCGGTAGGTGCCATGGTGAGTGGAGAAATCGCCCGGCGCTACGGCTCGGAGGGGCTGCCCGATGATACGATTCAGATTCACTTCCAGGGTTCAGCCGGCCAAAGCTTCGCGGCGTTCCTGGCCAAGGGGGTTACGCTCACCCTCGAGGGCGAAGCCAACGACTATGTAGGCAAAGGACTTTCCGGCGGCCGGCTCATTGTCTATCCGCCGCGTCCATCGGAATTTGTGGCGGAGGAGAACATCCTCATCGGCAACGTTTGCCTTTACGGTGCCACCAGTGGCGAGGCCTTTTTCAACGGCATGGCGGGGGAACGCTTTGCCGTGCGTAACTCCGGCGCCACCGCGGTGGTGGAGGGCGTGGGCGACCACGGTTGCGAGTACATGACCAACGGTCTGGTGGTGGTGCTCGGAAGGACAGGGCGGAATTTCGCCGCGGGCATGACGGGCGGCATCGCCTTCGTGCTTGACCGAACGGGCGGCGAGTTCGCCAACATCCTGTGCAACCGGCGAGACGTGGACCTGGGGCCAGTAGTTGACCCCAAGGACATAGAAATGTTGCTGTCGCTCCTGACCCGGCACGGCGAGTACACGGGAAGTCCACAAACAAAATGGATCCTCGACAACTGGGAAGCCGCCCTACCGCAGTTTGTGAAGGTGTTCCCGCAGGAATACAAGCGCGTGCTCGGCATTCCGAAGGCGTCCGCTGGGGTGCTGGCTTCCCGCGCAGCCGCTACGCCTCGGTGGGGCAGGGCAGGTGATTGATGGGTAAGGTCACCGGATTCAAGGAGTACACGCGCCAACTGCCGACGCGGCGCCCGGTAGAGGAGCGCATTAACGACTTCTTCGAAGTCTACCAACCCTTTCCCCACACCAACGTCCAGCAGCAAGCCGCGCGCTGCATGGACTGCGGGATCCCCTTCTGCCACACCGGCTGCCCCGTGGACAATATTATTCCGGATTGGAATGACCTGGTCTACAAGGACCGTTGGAAAGATGCAATCCGGGTGCTCCACTCCACGAACAACTTCCCCGAAATCACTGGTCGCATTTGCCCGGCGCCGTGCGAGGCTTCGTGCGTGCTCGGTATCAATGAACCGCCCGTAACCATCAAGGTGATCGAACAGACGATTGCTGAGCGTGCCTTTGCAGAGGGATGGATTCGACCGGAACCGCCATTCGTGCGCACCGACAAGCGGATCGCGATTGTGGGCTCGGGGCCTGCCGGTCTTGCCGCCGCTCAGCAGCTGAACCGCTCCGGACACTCGGTCGTCGTATTCGAGAAAAACGACCGCATCGGTGGCTTGCTGCGCTACGGCATTCCCGATTTCAAGCTGGAAAAGCGCATTTTGGAGCGACGACTGGAACAGCTGGTCGCGGAGGGTGTGCGTTTCGAGATGCGGGCTCACGTAGGGCACAATATACCGGCTGAAGACCTGCGCAAGGACTATGACGTACTGCTGCTTACTGGCGGCGCCGAACAGCCCCGAGACCTGGCGGTTCCTGGCCGTCATCTCAAGGGCATTCACTTTGCCATGGAGTTCCTGGTGGAGCAGAACCGCTGTAACGCGGGCGACGCGGTGGAGAATCAAATCCGCGCTACCGGCAAGAACGTCATCATCATCGGCGGTGGTGACACCGGGGCCGACTGCCTCGGCACCACCCACCGGCAGAAGGCCAAGTCTGTCCAGCAGTTTGAGATCATGCCGCCGCCGCCGCCGGAGCGCCATCCCAGTACGCCTTGGCCGCTCTGGCCGTTGCAGTTGCGCACGGAAAGCTCTCACGAAGAAGGCGGCGTCCGCAACTGGTCCGTGGCCACCACTGGCTTCACCGGCGATGACAACGGCAATGTGAAGCAGTTGCGCGGCATTCATGTGGGCCCGCCGCCTAAGTTCGAGCCCTTGCCCGGAACCGAGTTCGCCATGGACACGGAACTGTTGCTGGTGGCGATGGGCTTCCTCGGCCCCGTCCGTCAAGGTGCGGTCGAGCAGCTTGGACTGGAACTCGATGGGCGTGGTAATGTCGCCACCGATGCGAACTACATGAGTTCGGTTCCGGGCGTCTTCGCCGCGGGCGATATGCGTCGGGGACAATCGCTGGTGGTGTGGGCCATCAGCGAGGGCCGAAAAGCCGCTCGCGCCATAGACCTGTTTCTGATGGGGTCGTTGCGGCGGAAGTGATCCCGCACCATCGCGAGCGTCAACTTCACCACTTCATCTTCCATAAAATGCTTGCGCCCCAAGCCAACATATCATCGGGTGCGTGAGTCTCGCTCACCTTGGTGACCGACCCGGCTGAGGCAGGTGCACGTTCGCGATCACTGGGTAGCACGGCCACTCGTGATCAGGTCAAATACGCAGCTCGTTCTCGCCCGTGGTACGCAGGTCCTTGCGGTGCGTGTCAATTTAGCCGGCGCAGCCGTAGCAAAAGCTACGCCCCTTCAAGACTCCCCGATCCGACTTTTTCAGCAGCCGGTTCAGCTGAACCGTGCGAGTCCTTTCTAAAGCCCGACATTCGGCCCCTGAGGGTACTCGGGGTGGAAGCGCTTCGGATTTATGAAATGGCTTCCCTAGCTACTGCCTACTGTCCCAAAATCTGGAAGAAGCGAATAATCGACTCAATCCCCCGATAGAAATTCGGGATGTGAAACTTCTCATTCGGCGCGTGCAGGTTGTCGTCCGGCAAACCCATGCCCATCATGATGCTGGGAATCTTCAGGTCTTTATCGAACTGGGTGACGATGGGAATCGAGCCGCCCGAGCGAATGTAGACCGTGTCCTTGCCGAAGATCTCGTGCATGGCTTCGACCGACGCCCGCGCATACGGGTTGTCGGTGTTCACCACGCAAGCCGGTCCTTTGCTAAGGATCTTTATGTTGGTCTGAATGCCCTTGGGCGTGATCTTCTTCACGTAATCGCTGTACTTCTTGAAGATGTCGTCGGCGTCTTGATTGGGCACCAGCCGCATCGAGACTTTGGCTGACCCGCGCGCGGGAATGACGGTCTTCGCGCCCGGCGCCTGGAAGCCTCCGACGATGCCGTGTACTTCCAGCGTAGGACGCGCCCAGGTGCGATACAGCACCGAGTATCCCGGCTCGCCGGTCAGCACATTCGATCCCACTTCGGCTTTGCGATAGTCCTCTTCGTTGAACGGCAGATGCTCCCAGGCTTTCAGCTCGTCGGCAGTCGGCTTCTGCACATCGTCGTAGAAGCCGGGGATGAGCACCTTGCCGTCGGCGTCCTTCAGTTTGCTGAGAATCTCCACCAGCCCAAAGATCGCATTCGGCGCCGCTCCGCCGTACACGCCGGAGTGCAGATCGGTCTTCGCGCCCTGCGCTTCCAGCTCGGTATAAACCAGGCCGCGCAGCCCGACGCAAAGTGTAGGAAGATCGGGCGCGAACAGCTCGGTGTCGGTGACCAGAGCGAAGTCAGCTTTCAGCTTTCCGGTCGTCGCATTGGCCTTAACGAACTCTTCAATGCTCTCGCCGCCCACTTCTTCTTCGCCCTCAAACAGCACGCGGACATTGATGGGCAGCTTGCCGCCGCCGGCCTTAAACAGCGACTCGTAGGCCTTCATCTGCATCCAGAGCTGGCCCTTGTCGTCGACGGCGCCGCGCGCATAGATGTTTTGGTTGCGCTCGGTCGGCTCCCACGGCGGAGTGTGCCACTCGTCCAGCGGCTCGGCCGGCTGCACATCGAAGTGCGCATAGCATAGCGCGGTGGGCTTGCCCGCGGCATGCAGCCAGTCGCCGTAAACCAGCGGATGGGCCTTGGTGGCGATGATCTCGACATTCTCGAACCCGATGCGTTTCAGGTCGGCCGCGACCATTTCAGCGGCCTTGCGGACATCGTCTTTGTGTTCTTCGGTGGTGCTGACGCTGGGAATGCGAAGCAAATCTTTCAGCTCGTCGAGAAACCGCTTCTGGTTCTCGCGCGCATAGGAAACAGCGGACGATACGGCTGCGGATGACATGGGGAGAAGTTCTCCTTCTTTGATTAGAGCAGGCTGGGTACAACTGCTCGGAAACGTCGATCGGTAGACTCAAAAGTATAGCGCAACCGGAAGAGAGAAACGTGGTGTGGTGAAGTCCAGTCCTGCGAAGCGGAAGAACGAAGGTAGCGGGTGCCCCTCGCAAGCTTCTCTTGTTTGGGTGGGTAATTTCTTGCCGGAAAGATGCTCTCTCTTGCCTAGGGTGCTGTCCTGGAAATACGTTCACATAGTCGCTGGACTCTAGCGAAGATCGAGTCCGCCGTTGCCGTCCAGACGAAGGGCCGGGCGTTGTGGTTGTCATTCTCCACGAATTGATCGATCGCTGAATGTCTTGCGGAAACCGAAACGCGTAACCAAGAGTGGCAAGATGCCAACTCGCCCACAAAGTAACAAAGTACACGAGAAGACTGACAAGTAAGAAAAGGGGTTTATGTTCGCCGGGGCGATTCGACAACACATATCCATAGGCAGTACTGACAGCGACTAAAACCGAAAAAGAATCTTGTGCTCTCGGAAAGACGGGAGCTAAGCTGCTCGGAAATCGTATGGTGATATTGAGCTAACAGCTCTTTGTCTTTGTCGTTCATTCTTCAAATCTATTCCCACCCAAGCCGCTTTGCGAGACTTACCGCACCATGGTCAGATGTTCCAGCAGCGGCCCCAACGCCAGAGCAGGGAAGTAACTTAGCGCGGAGACGATCAGCGCGGTGAAGGTCAGCAGAATCGCAAATGACCAGGAGTGGGTGGGCAGCGTGCCGGCACTGTCCGGGGTTGGCTGCTGGGCGGCGAACAGGCCTGCCAGCCCGAGCGCTGGGATGGCCAGGCCGAAGCGTCCTACCATCATGGTGATCGCCGTGGTCAGGTTGTAAAACACGCTGTTGGCGTTGAGGCCGGCAAAGTTCTGGCCGTTGTTGGCATTGGCCGAAGCGTAGGCAAACAGGATTTCCGTGAAGCCGTGCGTGCCGGTGTTGGTCACCAGGCCGGCAAGCCCGGCTTTGGTCAGGACCGCCAGCGCGGTGAATAGCAGGATCGATATCGATCCCGCCAGAATGTACAGCATGATCATCTTGCTTTCGGCCGCCCGAATTTTCTTGCCCAAGTAGGCAGGGGTGCGTCCGATCATCAGCCCGGCAAGAAATAACGCGACTAGCGCGACCATAATGATGCTGTAGATTCCTGTCCCCAGGCCGCCAAAGATCATTTCGCCCAGCAGCATGTTGATCAACGGAACCATGCCGCCGATGGGCGTGTAACTGTCGTGCATCGAGTTGTAGGAGCCAGTGGCGCCATTCGATGTCGTCACTGCGGTCAACACCGACGTGGTTATGCCGAAGCGGACTTCCTTGCCTTCCATGTTGCCGCCGGCCTGCGCGGCGCTGGCATGAGTGCTGAGCGCGTGCGGCAGCAGCGGATTGCCATGTTGCTCCGCCCAGCCGCAAATCAGCAGTCCCACGGTAAACAGAAACACCATGACTTGATACAGCACCCAGCCATGGCGCGGCCTGCCGACCATCAGTCCGTAAGTGTGAGTGAACGCGGCTGGGAGAACGGCGATGGCCAGCATCTCGATGAAGTTTGCCAGCGGCGTCGGGTTCTCATAAGGATGAGCCCCATTGGCGTTGAAGAATCCACCACCGTTCGTGCCCAGGTTCTTGATGATTTCCAGCGCGGCCACCGGCCCCTGAGCGATGGTCTGCCGCGGGCCGTCGAGAGTGGTGGCCTGAGTGTACGAGTGGAAATTCATCGGCACACCCTGCCACGCCAGAAGCAGCGCTCCCACCATCGACAGCGGCAACAGCACCCAAAAGATCGAGCGCACCAGGTCAACCCAGAAGTTGCCGAGGGTGGTAGCGCGATCGCGCGCCATGCCACGAACGAAGGCGACTCCGACCGCCAGGCCGGCTGCGCCTGCAAGAAAGTTTTGCACCGTGAGGCCCACGACCTGGCTGAAGTAGCTCATGGCGGTTTCGCCGCCATAGGCTTGCCAGGTAGTTGTGGTAGCGAAACTGACGGCGGTGTTCATCGCCAGGTCGGGCGTCATCGGTGTAGTCATGTAGGCGGGATAGAACCAGGGGAGAAATTGCTGCAGGCGCAGGATGATATAGAGAAGCAGCGTGCCCACCATGCCGAAGACCACAAATGCGCCGGCATACTGCTGCCAGGTCATTTCCGATTGCGGCGCTACTCCCGTCAGGCGATAGAGCAAGCGCTCCGCCGGACATAACAGAGGATCGAAGAACGTTTTCTCTCCGCTGAAGACGCGGGCCATGTAGCGTCCTACTGGCTTGACCAGCAGCGTCACCACGAGAAGAAAAGCGGCATACTGCAGCAGCGCGGACAAACTCATGGGTAGACTCTCTCAACCCAACCGAGACAGCCCATTCATGCTACCAGACCGCGATAACCCAAGCTGCCATCAGCAAAGGGTCGGGCCAATTCCCCATTTGGTCTGGGCCTTTGCTATAGCTGCTACCACGCTCTGACTGCGTGCTACCATGAACCCTGTAATGACGGCTCTTCCTGCAGAAACCGATTTCATTGTGGTGGGCGCGGGCATTGCCGGCTTGCGCGCCTCGGTAGAGCTGGCGTCGGCGGGCCGCGTGCTGTGCCTGGCCAAGCGCGAGGTCACGGAGTCGAACACGCAATATGCCCAAGGCGGCATCGCGGCTGCGCTCAGCGACGACGATGAGGTCCGGCTGCACCTGGAAGACACGCTGAAGGCCGGGGACGGGCTGTGCAACGAAGAGGCGGCGCGCATTCTGGTGGAAGAAGGTCCGCCGCGCATCGAAGAGCTGATTGAGTGGGGCACGGAGTTCGATCGCACCGGCGCTAAGATCGCATTCACCCGCGAAGGCGCGCATAGCCGCAGCCGCGTGCTGCATGCCCACGGAGACTCCACTGGCCGCGAGATTGGCCGCGCGCTTTTTCTGAAAGCCACGGCCATGACGCCCATCACGTTTCGCGAGTTCGAGTTCACCACCGACTTGGTGGTAAATGATGGGAGGGTGGTAGGAGTTCGCGTCCTCGACCAGTCGGGACAGACGCACGAGATTTATGCCAGCGCGGTGCTGCTGGCTACTGGCGGACTGGGCCACGTCTACAGCGACTCCACCAATCCGGCCGTGGCCACCGGAGATGGGGTTGCGATGGCCTACCGCGCGGGCGCTGAAATCAGCGACATGGAATTCGTGCAGTTTCATCCCACGGCGTTGTTCCTGAAGAACGCTCCGCGATTCCTGCTGTCGGAAGCGCTGCGCGGCGAGGGTGCCTACCTGCGGAATATCGAGCTCCAGCGCTTCATGCCTAAGTATCACGAGTCGGCGGAGCTGGCCCCCCGCGACGTGGTGGCGCGTGCCATTGCCCATGAACTGGAATTGGTGAGGCGGCCCGACGCCGCAGTCTATCTCGACCTCACCCATCTCGATGCCGAGCGGGTGCGCAAACGCTTTCCGATGATTTACTCCACCTGCATGCAGTACAACATTGATATCGCCGCCGAGCTGGTGCCCATTCGCCCCGCGGCGCATTACGCCATGGGCGGTGTGCGTACCGATCTGTACGGGCAGACGTCGCTCCCCGGACTTTACGCCGCCGGCGAGGTGGCTTGTACCGGAGTGCACGGCGCGAACCGGCTGGCCAGCAACTCGCTGCTCGAAGGGCTGGTATATGGCGCGCGGGCCGCGCAAAACATGCGCGAACAGCTGCACTCCGCCAACAAACATGGTGCGGTGGCGAGCGCGGCAGCCGGCAACCATGGGCAATCGGCCGAGACCGAGAAGTTCATCAAGAAAGTGCAGTCGCTGATGTGGCAGCACGTCGGCGTGGTGCGCGATGGAAAAGCGCTGCAACAAGTCGTCCCCGCATTGCGTGCCATGCAGTCACAGGCGCCGCAGGCGGGAGATCGCCGCTCGCACGAGGCAGTCAATATTGTTGAGGCCGGATTGCTGATCGCCCGATCGGCGCTGGCCCGTGAAGAAAGTCGTGGCGCGCACTACCGCCTGGACCACCCTCTGAAGAATGACGCGAAGTACCGCAAACACTCCGTGGTGACCGGCGACAATATCCGGTTCGTGTAGGCGAGATGGTAGAGCAGGCGTCCGGGACCAATAGAAAAACTGCATCAGCCCCTTAGGTCGAAGACCTCAGCGGCTGATGCAAGTAACCTAAGGCGGCCTCAACGCGGGTCTGAAAGCCCGCCCTAGCCGATCAGCGCTGCCGGGGCCCTCCGCTAGCTGCAGCCGATCGCTTCTTCGGAATCTTCGGAAACATCAGCGACGCCACAATCGAGATCAGCAACACGCCCACCACCGTTCCCAGCGCCACTCCAATCGGAATCTCGACGTAGTGCGAAGCCAGCATCTTCACGCCGATAAAGATCAGGATTAGCGACAAGCCGTAGTGCAGGAACCGGAATGCCTCGATCATTCCCGCCAGCGCGAAGTACAGCGAACGTAATCCCATAATGGCGAAAACATTGGAGGTGTAAACGATGAACGGCTCGCGCGTCACCGCCAGCACGGCGGGGATGGAATCGACCGCGAAGAGCAGGTCGGTGGTCTCCACCACAATCAACACCAGCGCCAGCGGCGTGGCATAGGTCATAGCTCCGCGGCGGACAAAGAAACGGCCGCCTTCGTAATCGTTGGTGACGCGGAAAAGCTTGCGAAATCCGCGCAGCAGCGGATTGGATTCAGGATGGATCTCTGCGCCGTGTTGCCGCCAAAGCTTGATGCCACTGTAAATCAGGATGGCGCCGAAGAGGTAGACGATCCAATGGAAGCGGTTCAGCAGGCCCACGCCGGCAGCAATGAAGATGGCGCGCATGATGAGCGCGCCCAGCACACCCCAGAACAGCACCTCGTGCTGGAACTTGGGAGGCACGGCGAAGTACCGAAAAATGAGCAGGAAGACAAACAGATTGTCCACGCTAAGCGACTGCTCGATCAGATAGCCAGTCACGAATTCCAACGAGAGCTGCGAATTGGGACGGGCGCTCCCACCCACCAGCGTGTGTCCGAAAAAATAGATGAAAACTGCAAAGATGCCGGCCAGGGTCATCCACAACAGGGTCCAACCCATCGCCTCGCGCAGGCGCACCACGTGCTGGGTGCGATGAAAGACGCCCAGATCGAGTGCCAGCATCGCCAGCACAAACCCGTTGAAGGCCACCCAGAAGATCCAGTTCGAATGCATGGCAGGAACCCGGAACAGCCATTCTAGCTGGCGAAAGAGCGGACGAAACGGCCCAAGTTGGTTCGCCTTATCTGTAAGCGTGGAGCACCGCTGCAGCGGGGCAGTTTCACTGTTGACGACAAATCGGATCCGCCCGCGAGACGCAGGCGATTGCTAGCTGCGTTAGCGCCGTATTGGCTACTGGAAACGGCTGCGGCAAAATTTCTCCAGACGCTACTCTGCGCCCGGCAACTATTTGTGGAAGGTCCCCATATATTCCGCTTGCGCCAGCACGTGTCCTTTCATCGCTGCGTCCAGGTCGGCGCGGGTCGCGCCCGAAGCGAGATCGACCTTTCCATCCAGAGCGTACAAGCGGAAGAAGTAACGATGCGTCTGTCCGCCCGGCGGACACGGCCCGTTGTAGCCGATCTTGCGATCGCTGTTGCGCCCCTGGCGCGAGCCGTCGTCTAACTGATCGCGTTTCGCCATGCCCTCGGGCAGGGCATGAGCGGCCAGTGGCAGGTTCCACAGCACCCAGTGCACCCAGGTCCCGTGGGGCGCATCGGGATCGTCCACGATGAGCGCGAAGCCGGCAGCATTCGCCGGCGCGCCGCTCCACCCCAACGGAGGTGAGGTGTCGGCGCCCTTGCAGGTGTATTGTTTCGGGATTTCGCCCCCGGCGGCAAAAGCGGAACTGGTCACCGCGAAGGTCATGGAGGTGTCTGCTGGCGCGGAAGAGTTGCCTTGTTGCGCAACTGTCGAACTCACGGCTGCGGACAGCAGCAGTGCTAGGGTCATTAGTATTAGTATTGCCATGGGTCGCATAGGCAATCCGCCTTTTCCTGTGGCGCAGTATACAACGGGGCTGGCCGGCTGCGACGGAAAGCCGGTAATTGCCGAGAGCAGCCTATTTGTCGCTACGCTGTCTGTCCGCCGCTGACGTTCATTTTTCTTTGCGACCAGGAAAGAGATTGAGGACCAGTCCACCGGCATTCAACTGTTGGTTAGGGCTGACGCCGGTACTGTTTGCGTGTTCGTAATAAGGACCGAGTTCCATTTTTTTGCGCAGCGGAAAGATACAGCCCGCATAGACAGCGGTTGCACTCCACTTGCCGTAGCGGCTGTTGTAGTAAAACTCTGCGGCCGCATAGGGCGACGGATGGTAAGAGTGGATCGCAATCGTCCTTTGCAGAGTGAACTTGTTGCGATAGCGCCAGAAAGGACTGCCATTGGGGTAGTTGATTTCCAAACGGTTCCTGTCGGAAATGAGCGCGCCCCCCTTCATTGGGACGTTCGAGGTGGCCATGAGCAGGACTCGATTTTGCGAGGGGGCATCAGGGGAAGGCAGATAGCGGTACCCAACTGATAACACCAACAATCTTTTTTTCGAGTCGTCCAGATCGAAGACGGTGCGCGCTTTCAGCTGCAGTAGGGGCTTGAGGTAAAAATCTAGGCTGGGTCCAATCTCAGCTTGCGTGGGAGCGCCGTCTTCTCTCGTCTGCTTGGCCTGAAACCAGAACCTGGTGCGGGGAGTCAGGCTGGCGTAGACATCGACCTCGGGCAAGAACTCTGTGATCTGGGCGCTCGCGGGCAGCCCTATCATCGTGACAAGGAGAGCTGTCACCAGCCTCCACCTGCTGGCTGGAATCATCCCTTTGGCCTGTTGAGGAACAAAGGGGTACTGTAGTCAGAAATGCCAGGCAAATCAAGATGCCTGCTTTCCCTCAATGTTCGTGGCTATGTCCAGCTGCTCCGGAGAGTCCTTCTCTTGATCCAGGGCATCGTCACGCATGAATACGGTGGGCCAGCTCCTGTCCGCGCCAATACCACCGCACCGGTCGCCAGGGGGACCAGCAGCATGCCCCACGCTCCGTGTTCGCGCGGAACCACCAGCGTTCTTAGTTGTGAACTTTGCAGAGTACAGATATGCGCTGCCATAAGCCGAGCATAAGGCCCGTCGCGCGTGGTCGATATGACTTAAGTCTCAGCCGGCTCGCTTGGCGTCGGCAATGGTGCGAATCATTTGGTTCGACGTTCCCGGCTCATAAACGCAGAACGGCTCTTCCGCCAGGAAGTCGCCGGTGGCGGCATAGGCGCGGGCGCGGCAACCCATGCAGACGTGACGGAATTCGCAACAGCCGCACTTGCCCTTCAGGTTGTCATCGTCGCGGAGCTGGGCGAACACGGCCGAGTGGTTCCAGATGTCGGCGAAGCTCTGTTGGCGCAGATCACCGGCGATGGCGGGCAGGTATCCGCAGGGGAAAACCTCGCCTTCGTGGGAGATGAAGCAAACGCCGGTTCCCGCAAGGCAGCCTTTGGTGGTGGCATTCATGTCGCTGGGATGGCCGGGATGGCCAGTGTGTCCTACCGGCGGTCCGCCGCCCGGCTTCAGGGAGATTCCGGTCGAACCCGGCATGGTCATGTCCGTGGGACCAATTTCGTGGTGATGAGTTGGAGTAGCCGCTGGCTCGCGGCCGGCGATGCGGTCGGCAGCCCGGCGCTGGCGCACGACCCGGAAATAATGCGGCGCGCAGGTGGCCTTCAGCTCGATGCCGCCTTCCAGCGACTGATCGTAGAACCAGTTCAACATCTGCTCGTACTCTTCCGGAGGGACCATCTGCTCGGCGGCAATATCGACGCCGCAGCCCACGGGGACCAGCAGGAAGGTGTGCAGTGCGTCGGCGCCGAGGTTGCGGGCGAGGTCAAGTACGGCCGGCAACTGATGGGCGTTGTGGCGCGCGATCGTGGTATTGATTTGCACCGAGACCCCGAACTGTTGCAGGTTGCGCATACCATAAATCGCCGCCTCGAAGGCGCCGGGGATGCCGCGGAAGCTGTCATGCGTGAGGGCATCGGCTCCATCCAGCGAGATCGACACCCGCCTGATGCCCGCGTTCTTGATCTTCTCGGCGACGTCTTTAGTGACCAGGGTCCCGTTAGTGGCCAGCGCGGTCCGCAGGCCGAGGCCGGTGGCGTATTCCGCCAACTGAAAAATGTCTTGCCGGTAGAGTGGCTCGCCGCCGCTGAGCACCAGGATAGGACTTCCGAAGGCTGCAATCTGGGAGATGATGTTCAGTGCTTTTTCTGTTGGCAGGTCAGCGGGCGACATCAGTTCAGTCGCGGTGGCGCGGCAGTGGATGCAGCGCAGGTTGCAGCCTTTGGTCACTTCCCAGAAGATCAGCCGCGGCGTGTATTCCTTCTTGGCCGCCGCATGGGTGTTGCCGGTGCCTTCGGTCATGTAGTTTTCCTCTCCCGTTCTTGCGGTGAAACGGCTCGTTGCTATGTATCCACGATAGGATTTTAACGACCCGGCGGGCCGTGAGTGGCATCACGTGGGCCTGTGATATGCGTCACTCAAGGAAAGAAGCTGTCAGCGCTCAGCACTCAGCATTCAGCATTCAGCCCTTGGAGACGAGCCTGCGAAAGGGGCATTCGCGTTCTAGCTCGGAACTCTTTGTCAACTTACAGTCTGGCAGTGGCACTATTTTCGGGCTTCACGAAGTCGGAGACTTGGTAATCGGGTCTCATAGCCACCATTTCTCTGCTTTTTTGCTGAGCTCTCGGACGTCGCCATCGCTGAGTTCACAGCGCCATTTGAATCTTGGTGGATAATCGCCTTCTAAGTAATCGAAGGGACGGCGGGCACGAAATCGCCACACGTTCTCGCCGAATTTGAAAAAGCGCGGCCAGTTTGCTGAGGGCCGATTGCTCCGGGCTGACTGCTGAATGCTGACTGCTGACTACCGACAACTGACTACTGACTGCTGACTACCGACAACTGACTACTGTTCTACGGCCCTACGCCTCCGCTATGGCAGTCGGAGCAGTTCACCGCGGTCATGTCGCCCAGGTCCACCGGGTGCTTGAAGGTCTGGGCGGGAATTTGCGCGACGTGCGTTCCGCCTTCCACCTGATCGATGACGGTGTGGCATGAGTTGCAGTCCTTGCTGATGACCTTACCGTCCTTGCTGACGTGATTGCCGTCATGGCAGCGGAAACAGCCCTGATAGTAAAAGTGGCCGATGTTGTTGGGATGGGTCTTCCAGTTGACCTTCATATAGGGGAAGAAGGTAGTGCGATAGATGCGCTGCAGTTCCACGATGGAGCCCTTGATGCTGTCGGCTTTGCTGGAAGCGATCTGCGGATATTTATCGCGATAGAACTTGTCGATGTTTTCGGCGATCGCTTTCTGGGCTTCGTCAGAAGTCTTATAGTCGGCGGTCAGCACTTGTACGCCTTGCTGCTTGATGAACGGGAGAGTCGCGTCGATGCTGAGCCCGGTGATGCCGCGATCGACCGACAGGTCAGGCGGGGTGTAAATGTGCGAGGGGCGATTGTGACAGTCGATGCAATCCATGCGGCGCTTGCTGGCTTTGTCGATCTGCTCCTGCGTCGGTGGATTGTCCTTCGTCGCATATTCGGTGACATGTCCTTGGGCGTCTTCCATGTGGACCCAGGGGATGACTTGGCGCTGCTCGTCAGTAGCGAAGTAGGTGATTTTGTTGGCGATGTTCATGTGCCAGTGGATGCCCTCGCCGGCCTGGCCTAGCGAAGGATCGCCACCGCCCGTCTTGATGAGCAGGCGAATCACGCGCGGCGTGTTCTGCTCATCGCTACCGAAATGAGTGAAGGTCTTGAGCTGCGCTCCCCAGAATTTCTTGGGCCAGTGGCACTGTTCGCAGGTTTGCTGGGCAGGGCGAAGATTCTGCACCGGGGTCGGGATCGGCCGCGGATAAGTTCCCAGAGCGGTGTAGTAGACCTGGCGTGCGCCCGACAACTTGGACTTCACATACCAACTGGCGCCCGATCCAACGTGGCAGTCCACACAGGCCACGCGGGCGTGCGGCGAAGCCTGATAGGCGGTGAATTCAGGATACATCACGGTGTGGCAAAGCTGTCCACAGAACTGTACCGAGTCGGTGAACTCGTAGGCCTGGTAGCTGCCAACCGCACTGATCAGCGAGAACATGACCACGAAACTGAGGACGAAAGCGACCGTACTGCGCTGCGCAGGATTGTTGAGATCGAGTCTCGGGAAATGAGGCGGCACACCTACGGCGTGAAGCCGCCGCCGCCGTTCATAGAGCATGCCGGACGGGACCAGGACCAGGCCAACGACTAAGATCGCGGGCGCCACCATGTAGGCCAGAATGCCGATGTAGGGAGATGGATGGCTGGCGAGGACGTCAATCAGGACCAGAAGAACGATATTGGCGAAAGCCACCGCGGCTAGCGCCAGCCCGATCAGGCTGATCGGATTTCTGATTAGCTTCCGTGAACCGGACAGACTAGCATCCTGAGGATTCACCCCCTGGCTCCCCTCACTCATTTTGACAGTCCCTTCTTCGCCGCACCCGGTGCAAAGCTGCCCCCGGGGTTGCAGAAATTACCACCGTGAAGTCTTGATACACCCAAAATCCAAAACATGGGTGTTGCTTATTTGTGGCTGCCGGCCTTTTCTTCGTGTTCGTCGGCGACGGTCTTGTCGGGCTCCGCTTCTTCTCCAGTAGAACCGGCGGCCTTCTCGATGGCGCCCATGTCGAGCGGATGCTCGTGCTCGTAGTGCTCGATCGACATCTTGCCGTCATACCACGACCAGTTCATGGGATAGGCGTCGGGATCGAACATCACTCCGTACAAATGCCACACGATGATGGCCAGCGTGGCCAACACGGCTTCGTACCAGTGAATGGTGATGGCTACGTCGATCCACCAGCCGGGCACGCGTTCGCCGACTCCCACCTTGAACCAGGCCATTAAACCGGTGGCGGCCATCACAAACATGCCCCACACCAGGGCCCAGTATTCCATTTTTTCCGAGTAGGTGAAGCGGCCGAACATGGGGCGGTTTTCGCTATAACCCAGGTAGTAGCGGAATGCGTCACGTGCGTCGGCGATGTCTTTCCAGTCGGGCAGCATGTCTTTGATCAGGCGGCGGCCATTCGGGGTCTTGATGACGTACCACAGGTGGAACAAACTGACCGCGATCAGCACTACGCCGGCGATGCGATGAACATAGCTTCGTACCAACTCGTTGACGAAGATCACGGCCAGCCACGATGACGGATAGTGCAGCGCGAAGCCAGTGAGCACCAGGGTAAAGAAGCTGGTAAGCAGGGCGAGGTGCTGGATGCGCTGGCCCAAGGTCATACGGAACAGAATTCGCGGTTGTCCAATGCGGTGCAGGATCAGCTTCTTGCGGAAGACGATCAGATTGTGCAGCACCATGCCGCCAATCACGACAACAATCATCCAGATGTACATCCGGCTGATGAAAGCGATGACTTTGCTGCCGAAATCGGCTTTGGCGGTGCCATCCAGGTGTACCTTGCTGGTGATGAACTTGTCGTTGGCGCCAGGATGGCACTGTCCGCAGGTCTTGGCCAGATTGGCGTGGTTGACGGTGGAGTGCGGGTCGCCAGGCGGCAGAATGTTGTGCACGCCATGGCAACTGGCGCAGTTGGCAACCGTGGTTGAGCCCACCTTTTCCGCCATTCCGTGATAGCTCGATAGATAGGAGGCGACCCGGCCTCCGGGCACCCCGAATTCGTTCGATAGTTTCACGCTGCCATGGCAGGAGGCACAAGTGTTCTGCACGTTGGCCGAGGCCACCGTGGAATTGGGATCGTTGGGGGCCTTGATGGTATGAATGCCGTGGCAGTCGGTGCAGACCGGCGCTTGCCAATTGCCGCGTGCGATCGCCTGTCCGTGAATGCTCTTTACATACTCTTGCTGGATGTTGGAGTGACACTTGCCACAGGTCGCCGGAACGTTGAACTTGTTAATCGGCGACTTGGGATCGGTCGCGCTCAGGATGTCGTGCTCGCCATGGCAATCGGTGCACACCGCGGCTTTGTCGGAGCCGGCGGCCACAGCTTTGCCGTGTACGCTTTGCTGGTAGGAGGTAAATGGAGCCGAGCTCATTCCACCCGAGGCCATCACGAACTTCTGCCCGTGGCAGGCGCCGCAGGTTTGCGGAATGTTGGCCCGCGCCACCTTGGATTTGGGATCGCTCGGCGGCAGAATCTCGTGCACGCTGCCGTGGCAATCCTGGCACTTGGCGACGTTGGTATTACCCGCCGCGGCGGCCTTGGCATGGATCCCGTGGTCGTAGGCGGCTTGCTGATCGGCATGGCAGGTGGCGCAGACCGGCTTGGCCGGAGTGGGATCGTGGGGATAGGCTTTGATGCCGGTATGGCAATCGGTACAACCGTAGATGCTGTGGACGGAGTTCTTGAACTTGGCGTCATCGACGTGCAGGCTCACCGGCTTGCCGTTCTCGTCCTTGGTGAGCGTAGGGTCGCTATGGCAGGCCAGGCAGTCGTCATTGGTCATCTTGGGACTGGCAGCTGTTTTGGCGGAAGTGCCTGACGAGTGCTTCTTGGGCACGGGCTGGGCTGATTGGGCAGCCGCCAACGTCGAGAGCAGCAACGCAGTTAGGAAAACCAGACGACAGCGCTTCACGGAAACCCCTCGCTTTCATGTGGCGCACCACGCACGCCGGGCAACCTTTAAACATGGCTGAGGAAGGTACATATGGGCAGTGAGTGAACTCACGTGAGGGTGTGACATAGGTCACACCAAGTCACGTCGCGATGGGCCCTACATCACTGACAAAACACTCGCCACAGGCGTGAAATGCTGACGGGTATCTCGGGAGAAGACTCCCCGGCGTTTTTCCCATCCAACGCCATCGCTTCGGCGCGGCGAGAAGCAGACCGCCGACCTTTCTGTGTGCCGAGCATGTTCA
>PMWW01000025.1 GCA_003165795.1 Acidobacteriaceae bacterium | reverse complement strand
CAGGTGCGCCGTCCTACGCCTTTATTCTTGCCATTCCTCGCGGGCTTCAGCCCGCGAGGAATCTGCGTCTTCGACTTTTTCAGCACCCTGCTACGGAAGCTCTGATTAATTCCTTACGCGACGGCCTTCAGAGGCTGTGTCGCAACCGCAACCGCAACTCTTTTAGCAGGCCGCTGAAAAAGTAGTATTCGACATGTTTTGAAGGGGCGCACCTTCAGGTGCGCCGTCCTACGCCTTTTATTCTTGCCATTCCTTGCGGGCTTCAGCCCGCGAGGAATCTGCGTCATCGACTTTTTCAGCACCCTGCCAGTGGAACGAGAGCTGCGCAAGAGTGGCCGTAAACAGCCGCAACGCGGCGGGATGCGGTTAGCCGGGGCCGTAGGGCCCCGGTCACGCGGGAATCAGCCCGAGCCGCAGAGCGGCGACACGGGTTACGACACATTCTCTTCCGTCCGGCGTCTAAGCTGTTATAAATACTCCGGGGCTTCGGAGGCCGTGTCGCAACCGGGAAAGCGCTCGCGGTGGAACAAAATCCCCCAGCCGCGGTCCCTGGGAGTTGCAAACCACGAACTCCGGTCCCTTTAGGGAAGCTCTGATTAAGTCTGGGCCTTCGCAGGCGACGGCCTTCAGGCCGTCCGTAAATGTCCGTTATAAAGGCTGGGCCTTAGCCCCTGAGGCACTCCCGCCTGGCTTAATCAGACCTTCTTTTAGGTCCCGGCCGCAAGGCTGGCATTCAATCACGGCGTCCGCTCCCCGCCGCTAGTTGCTTCTATGACATCTCCAGCCGCAACTCGCCCCGCAGCGGAATCCGCCCTGCGCATCTTCCTCTCGCACAGCACCAAGGACGCCGACTTCGCCACCACCCTTGCCGCCGCCCTCATCGGCGCCGGCTTCCAACCCTGGCTGTGCGAGGTCGACATCGAAATTGGCGCCAACTTCGTCAGCAAAATCAACCAGGGCTTGCGAGAATCCGACATCGCCTTGCTGCTCTGGTCGCAACATGCCGTGAACTCGCGCTGGACGGAAGAAGAGTGGACAGCGGCCCTCTCGCGCCAGGTCGAGGAGAGCAGCATTCGCCTCGGCATCATCCTGCTGCCCGGCTGCCCCATGCCCCTGCCGCCGCTGCTGCGCACCAAGAACTTCGTCGACGCCCGCTCCGACCAGCCCGCCGCGCTGCGCCAAACTGTCGAGTGGCTGCAACGGAGACAGGCGGTTCAGCGCCTCGCCGGACTGCGCGCGCCGGTCTATTTGCCCTACTACCGCCCGCAGGACTTCGTCGGCCGCGGCGCCTATCTTGATCGGCTGCGCAACACCTTCACCGCCGAGCCCTCGGCTTTTCTGCTTCATGGCGAGCCGGGCGCGGGCAAGTCCACCCTGGCGCTGCACTTCGCCTGGGAAGCGCAGAAGGACTTCGACGCCGTCATCTTTCAACTCTGCGGCCAGCGTCCGCTTGACGCCATCACCGCTGAACTGGTCGAGCGTCTTCCCATCGACGTCAAAACCCGCCCGCCGAATGAGCAGCGCACCGAGGCAAAAGCCTGGCTGCGTGAGCGCCAGTCGCTGCTGGTGCTCGACGACGTGTGGTCCGCCGACGTCAAGCAACTCGAACCCGGTCCGCCGTGTTGGGTGCTCTACACCTCGCGCAGGCAGGCACTGTCCTGGATCCCGACCGCCGAAACCACCAAGTTGGAGAAGTTCACCGAGGCGGAAGCCGAAGAGCTCTTCCACACTTATCTCGACGCGGTCTTCGGCAACAGTGAGGTCACGCGCCACCGCGAAGCTTTGCTCGCCTTCGCTCGCCAGGTCGAGTGCTTGCCCATCGCCGTGGCCGTGGGCGCCAACTTGCTGCGCGAGAAGTCGGCCAGTGCTCTGCCGCGTGCCGTGCTCAAGCTTCGGCTCAATGCATTGACCGACGGCGTCAAAGATGTGAACGCGCTCTTCGGCAAGGCCATCGAGTCGCGCTCCCAGGCTGAGCAGAAGTTGCTGACCGCGTGCGCCGTCTGTGTGCCTGAAGGTTTCTGGCTGCCGCTGGCCGCCGAAATTGCCGAACTCAGCGGGGACGAAGCCGAAGATGCAGCCGATCCGTTAGTGCATTCCTCGCTGCTGCGCGTGGTTGACCGCGACCGCCGCCGCTTCAACCTGCACGCTTTGTTGCGCGATCAACTGCGGGCGCGGCTGGACCCCGACGACCTCGCAACGTTGCGCAAGCGGCACACCGCGTCATTGGAGCGATTGTTCAAAGACTGGCAAACCCGCTGGCAGGACTGCCGTGAGTGCCTGGAGGAGATCATTCCTGCGGCTGGGTTTCTCTGGCAAACTGGCGAAGGCGCCCGCGAATCTTGGCTTACTTACTGGGGCTATGCCCTGGGTCTGAGGGTAGGCGAGCTCGATGCAGCACTCCGCATTCTGCAGCAGCATGAATCGTTTTGGACAGGACGCGATGATCGCGAGGCGAAGAACGCACTACAGGCCAGCTACGGCAACCAGGCGCTGATCCTGAAAGCGTGGGGACGACTGGACGAGGCGATGGCGCTGTACAAACAGCAGGAAGCCATCTGC
>PMWW01000191.1 GCA_003165795.1 Acidobacteriaceae bacterium | reverse complement strand
CACATCAACATCGCGCGTCGCGTAGTGGACAATCGTCATCCGCTGCAGTCCTACGGTCAGTTGGGAACAGTCTGGCTCCCGCTGCAACACATCGCCATGCTGCCGTTGGTGTGGAGCGACGCCCTGTGGCGCAGCGGGATCGCCGGAGCCGTCCCCGGAATGGTCGCCTATGTCCTGGGCGCGCTCGCTGTATTCCGCCTGGTGAACGTTCGCGCCGGACAACTTGCCGCCTACGTGGCCGCCGCCATCTATGCGCTGAATCCGAACCTGCTCTACCTGCAAGCCACGGCCATGAACGAGCCCATCTTCCTGGCCTTCTTCCTCTGGGCTCTGGTTTATCTGGACGAGTTTCTGCGCGCGACCTTTCCCCCGGATTTCGACTCGGCTATAACACCGGCCTCCATGAAACCTCGGCCCGCACTGGAAGCCTGCGGCATCGCGATGGCCGGAGGTGCGCTCACCCGTTACGATGGATGGTTTGCCGGCGCGATCTTTGGCGTCGCTCTGCTATCGGCCTTCGTAATTTGGTGGCATCGCACGCCTGACTCCAGGCAGCGGCGTGCCCTGGCGAAATCGCTGGCCGAAGTCCTGGTCCTCAACGCGCTGNNTTCCGGTCTACTGGCTGATTTACACCTACTTCGTTTCAGGCAACGCGCTTGACTTCGCCACGGGCCCCTATTCGGCGAAGGCGATTGCGCTGCGCAGCACGGCGCACGGCGCGGCATCTTATCCCGGCCAGCATCACGTCTTAACCGCGGCACTTTACTTCTTGAAGGCTGCTCAGCTCAATGTTGGACCACCAAGATGGGGACAATCTCTGTTCGTTGTGGCGCTGATCGGGACCGTGCTCGCCCTCTGGCGCTTTCGCCGATACGGGATTCTTCTGCTGCTATGGCTGCCGCTCGCCTTCTACGCTCTGTCCATCGCTTACGGCAGCGTGCCTATCTATATACCGGTCTGGTACCCGTTCTCTTACTACAACGTGCGCTACGGACTGGAACTGCTGCCGGTCTTTGCGGTGTTTCTTGCGATTCTGGTGGGACACCTTGCCGAAAAAGCGACTATCTCATCGATTCGCATTGCCGTCTGGTGCGTCTTGCTCGCGGTTATTGCCGCCAGCTACGTTTCTGTCTATCGTGAATCGCCAATCACCTTGCGTGAAGCGCAGGTCAATTCCGGCGGCCGGATCGCGCTGGAGCAAGGATTGGCGAGCTTTCTGGCTGGCCTGCCGCGCTCGTCGACGCTGCTGATGTATGAAGCCGAACATGCGGGCGCGCTGCCCATGGCCGGCATTCCGCTGCGCCACATCATCTCCGAAGCCGAGCACCCTGACTGGGAGTGGGCGCTGCTCGACCCAGCTCGTCGTGCCGAGTACATCGTCGCTTGCCAGGGGGACCCGGTATGGGCAGCGGTCCAGCACCATCGAACGGAATTAATGGAGATATTCTCCATAATCTCGCCGGGGCAGAAGCGGTGTATTGTCTACAAGCCCGAGCATCCGTGATCTCGGCTGACCTACCGTAAGGTCTGAAATTGTTCCTGAGAAATGCCAAGCTGTCGCAGGATTTTGAAGAACAATGGTGGGCCTATCTCGCGGCCACCATGAAGAGGAATGGTCACGGCTCTCCCATCTGGATGGTTCCAGCGCTCATGACTGCCCGTCTGTCGGGTCTTAAGCAATCCGAGTTGGCGCGCGACATTGTGGAACTCTCGGGCGGTCCCGCTAGGCATGAACGATTTCGGTGCTGTCGGCCGGCAGGGAAACGCCCTTTTGGCGGTACTCTTCGACGAGCATCTGAAATACGCTTGCTAGCTCTTGCAGTGCCGCTTCACGTGTTGGCATCAAAGCGTAGCATCCCGGAATAGCTGGAATTTCGGCGACCCAGGCGTCATCCGGCTGGCGGTAGAGAACGGTCTTATAGTCTTCTAGCTTCACGATCTGTTCTTACTCGGCCACAGTTTATCATGGAACTCTTTCCCTTCCTCTGCGCCCCCTTCGAAGAATAGCGACTGCCCAGCATCTACCCCAGCACACGCACAGTTAACATCGCTAGCGCTCCGGCTTTGCTACAATCCGCGCAGCCGCTTCTGCACCTGTACTGCGAGTTCTTCATGACCATGGTTCAAACTACGATTGCCGGGCGCGACTGAAATGGCGACTGTCCCTTTCGTGAAAGCTACGGCTTGCGGGAACGACTTCCTCATCATTGACTTCGTGCACGCGCCCAGCGATATTCACGCTTTCACTCGCCGCATCTGCGATCGCCATAACGGCGTTGGCGCGGATGGAGTGGAGTGGGTGCTCCCTGCCCAGGACGCCGATTTGCGCGTCCGCCTGCTGAACGCCGACGGCTCCGAGGCCGAGATCTCGGGCAATGGCACGCGCTGCGTTGCAGCGTGGTATTGCGCCGAGCACCCTCGCCGCTCGGTGCCGATTGGTACTGGTGCCGGGCTCAGGACTTGCGAGCTGATCGCGCGCGAAGGAAGCGACTTTGAATTCCGCAGTTCCATGGGCGAGCCGGAAGTGGGCGACGATTTCTCCATCAAGTTTGCCCACGGCGAGGTCACAGGTACGCCGGTTTCCATGGGCAATCCGCACTACGTCGTGTTTGTCCCGGAGTTCGAGTTGGGATGGCAGGCGGTCGCCGAGCAGATCTCCTTGCATCACGATTTCAAGTACGGCATGAACGTCGAGTTCGTCAAAGTACGGAACGAGAGCGAGATTGAAGTTCGCTTTTGTGAGCGCGGCGTGGGTGAAACCATGTCCTCGGGCACCGGCTCCTGCGCTGCGGCGGTGGCCTCCATCCATGCAGGAAAAGTACAGTCGCCGGTGCGGGTCCACGCTCGCGGCGGTGCGCAGACCGTGGAATGGAGCCGGGAAGTGTTTCTCACCGGACCGGCCACGCTACTCTGCCGCGGGGAGTTTTTCATTTAAGATAGGCGTTCTTGATGACCCTCGCCCAATCTGAGCGCCTGCGCCCGGCCGTCCTGCAGGCCGGTGACACCGTCGGCATTATTGCGCCGGCCAGCGGTTTCCGGCGCGACGATTTTGAAGCCGGATGCGCCGAACTGCTGCGTCTGGGATACCAGCCGTTCTACCTGCCCTCAATCTTCGATCGCGAGCTCTACTTCGCGGGATCGGTGGAGCGCCGAGTGCATGAGTTGCACGAGATGTTTGCGCGCCCCGAGGTGAAGGCAGTCCTGTGCGTGCGCGGCGGATACGGCTGCAACTATTTGCTGCCCCATTTGGACCTCGATCTCATCCGCTCCCACCCCAAGATACTTGCCGGATGCAGTGACGTGACAACTCTGTTGACCTATCTGTGCGATGCCGCTCGCCTGGTGACCTTTCATGCGCCGATGGTGGCCGGCGACATCGCCCGGCCTGGTGGCTTGGACGAGGCATCGTGGCTGGCGGCCTTGTCATCGGGTAATGCCTATCATCGTGAGTTCCCCGCGAAGGAAGTCGAACCGCTGGCCGAGGGCGTCGCCAAAGGTATGCTCTACGGCGGTTGCTTGTCCCTGCTGTGCGCGTCCTTGGGAACGTCATACGAAATTCGCACCCCTGGCACAATCTTGTTTATCGAGGATCGCGCGGAGCGGCCTTACCGTATCGATCGCATGTTGATGCAGTTAAAATTGGCGGGAAAGTTTGACGAAGTGCAAGGTATCATTTTTGGGGAAATGCTCGATTGTGGCGAGCCGGGCGCTCTCGACTACACTTTGCAGCAAGTGGTAATGCGGATACTACGCGATCTGCACATTCCGGTCGCCTTTGGTCTGAAGTCAGGGCACGTTTCGAGTGGGAGCATCACGCTACCCTTCGGCGTGCCGGCAGAGCTATCGGTAAGCAAGACGAGGGTCGCTTTGAGCTATGAGGCTGCTACGAGGGTACTATGAAGGGTGCGGCATCTTTGGGTGCGCGGTTAAGTCCTCTGTTGTTTCGTCCTGAGCCGGCTTCAGCCGGTGAGAGGACCTGCTTCCAGGGCTTTTGAGCGCCCTCCTCGGCATGAGAAAAGTTGCTTTTGACGACTGGTCGCTAGCGTATGAGGCCTAAACACATACATCTCATTGGCATCTGCGGGACCGCCATGGCCTCGCTGGCGGGGATGCTGCAGCAGCGCGGCTTTCGCGTCACGGGCTCTGACGCTGCGTCATATCCCCCAATGTCAGATTTCCTGGCGTCGCTTAGTATTTGCGTTTCGCAGCCATTCAGCGAAAATAACCTGCAGCCCCACCCTGACCTAGTAATTGTGGGCAATGCCATTTCCCGCGGCAATGTCGAACTCGAGGTGGTGATGGACCAGCGTATTCCGTTCCAGTCGATGGCGCAGATTCTGTACGACGAGTTCTTAACCGGCAAGGAGCGGCTGGTGGTCGCCGGGACGCACGGCAAGACGACCACGTCCTCGCTGCTGGCATGGCTCTTCCATCATGCCGGACGCGCCCCTAGCTTCCTGATCGGCGGAATTCCCGAGAACTTTGGCAGCTCGTTTGCGCTGGGCGTGGGAGACGAGTTCATCCTGGAAGGCGATGAATACGACACCGCCTTCTTCGATAAAGGGCCTAAGTTCCTGCACTATTTCCCGGACGCTGCTATTCTCACTTCGGTGGAATTCGACCACGCCGACATCTACCACAGCCTCGAGGAGGTGAAGATTGCGTTCCAACGTCTGGTGAACCTTGTCCCACACCGTGGGAGGTTGATCGCATGGGATGGTCATCCCAACGTGGACGAGTGCGTGGGCCGCGCCTTCTGCCGGGTCGAGCGCTATGGATTTGGCAAGAGTTCCAACTGGCGAATCACCGATGTTAAGTACGCTTCGGATTTGACCCGCTGGTGCGTCTGGCACGACGGCAACGCCTGGGCGGACTTCGAGTTTCCTTTGGCAGGCGAATACAATGTGCTGAACGCTACCGCCGCCGCTGCCCTGGCGGCCAACTACGGCATCGGCAAAGCAGCGATTGCCGCGGCCCTGAAGGAATTTCGCAGCGTGAAGCGCCGCCTGGAGGTGATAGCCGAAGTTTACGGAGTTACCATCATCGACGACTTTGCGCATCATCCGACCGCCATCGCTCAGACGTTGCGGGCGGTTCGCACCCGCTATCCTGGGCGGCGCCTGTGGGCGCTGTTGGAACCTCGCTCCAACACTTTGCGGCGACGGGTGTTTCAACGCGAGCTGGCGCTGAGCCTGTCGGGCGCGGACCAAGTGGTGCTGGCCGACGTCTTCAAGTCCGAGGCAATTCCTGAGCCCGAGCGCCTCGATCCGGAGGCAGTGGTCGCTCAGTTGAACGCAAATGGCAAGCCCGCGCGCCTACTCGCCGATGCCAACGCCATCGCCGAAACCATCGCATCCGAATTGCGGCCAGGCGATGTGGTGACAATCCTGTCCAATGGCGGCTTTGGAGGGATCTACGAAAAGCTGCCGGCAAAACTCAGATCGCTGCACGAGGTCGCGACCACCGCGTGATCCGCTCTCGCATTCCGGCTTTCGCGCTGGTCGTTTGCAACGTAACCATTCTTGCGGTTTTCGCCGGACGCTGCCGGGCGGTCACTCCGGTGACCTGCCTTTCGCCCGCGGACAAGCAACCGCAGGCCACCGAGTACTTCGTCTCTCTAGCCGATTTGTCCCAGCACCTCGCCCACGTGAGCATTCGCCTGCCTCAGGGTACCGGCGTTCGCACGCTCAACATGCCGGTGTGGAACGCGCTCTACCAGGTGCGCAACTTCGCTGCCAACATAGAAGATGTTCGCGCGCGGGACGCGACCGGCTCGCCAGCCATGGTGCTCAATACCAAGACCAGCGAGTGGGAGATCACCGCGCCCGTGGGCTGCGTGGTTGTCAACTATGACATCCATCTGGATAGTCCGGGCCCCTTTGGCAGCAGCTTGAATGCCGAGCACGCGTTCTTCAACTGGGCGATGGTGCTGATGTATTCCCCGCCATTGCGTTCGCAGACGGTGAGTCTGCGCCTTCTGGATGTGCCGTCAAACTGGGCCCTGCGCGATCTGCATGTTCTGGGGGCAGCCCCGGCGGGCAAGGTCGGCGAGGTGGTTGGGACCGCGCACAACTACGACGAACTGGCGGACAGTCCGGCGGTGCTTGGCCGGTTCCAGGAATCGGCTTTTCAGGAGGACGGCGTAATCTACCACGTTGTGGTAGATGGCGACCCCGCCGATTACGACATGGCAAAGCTCGACCAGGTGTTGCGAAAGATCACCCATGCCGCGGTGGACTGGATGCAGGACCGTCCCTACGACGAGTACACCTTTCTCTATCACTTTCCCCATGGCCACGGCGCGGGTGGAATGGAACACGCTTGCGGCACCGCCATCGAGGTGAGCGCCGATCGTTTGCGTACCAGCTTGATGCCGGTTGCCAGTGTCACCGCCCATGAGTTTTTCCATCTGTGGAACGTCAAGCGCATCCGTCCGCAGTCGCTCGAACCGGTTGATTATCAGCGCGAAAATGATACTCGTGCTTTATGGTTTAGCGAAGGCGTGACCAGTACCGTCGGCGACTTGCTGCTGGCGCGGGCAGGTCTGATCGGCGAAACCGATTATCTGCAGCGGGTAGCGGATGAAATCTCCGAGCTGCAGCGGCGCTCGGCGCACCATTGGCAGACGGCTGAAGAGTCGAGCCTGAACGCGTGGTTTGAGGGCATCGCGTTCTATCGATCGCCGGAGCGCAGCATCAGTTACTACAACAAGGGGGAAATACTCGGCATACTGATGGATCTGCGCATTCGTCAGGCGACCAATGGCAGCAAGTCATTGCGCGACCTGTTCCAATGGATGAACCAACATTACGCGAGGCAGCAGCGCTTCTTTCCCGACTCCGCGGGTGTCGAGCAGGCGGCCGAAGCAATCACTGGCCAGAGTTTCGACGAATTCTTCCGCGACTACGTAGCTGGGGTCAAGGAAATCCCTTACGACGATTTCTTCCGATTTGCGGGTTTGCACGTGGTGGTGAATAGCTACCAGGTCGCAACTGCTGGATTCACCACGACAACCAATCTCGACGCGCAGCCGGAAGTCGTCCAGGTTGATCCCAGCAGCGATGCGCAACGCACGGGTATTGCCACTGGCGACCGCATCACCGCCGTCAATGGCAGACCAGCCAGTGCCTTCCTCGATGACGAGCTGTCGCAGCTGCAGCCGGGAACGAGCATCCACATCCAGCTTGAAAGCCGGAAAGGGAAGCGGGAAGTGGAGTTGCGGCTTGGCGTCCGCGACCAGCAGGCATACGAGCTTCACGATCTTTCCACGGTGACGCCAGAGCAACGCGCACATCGCTCGGCATGGATCCATGGCGATGACGAAAACCGGGGCGCGCATTGATTCGCGCGGTCGCCATGTTGTGCTTTTGGGGGCTCTCCATCCTCATTGTGGGACCGCTGTTGGTGCTGTGGGCGTTCCTCACGGGTAACATCAATCCGCTTTACTACATTTCAGCAAGTCTTGGGAAATGGGGGGTGCGCCTGGCCGGAGTGAAGATCGAGCGGCGCGGATTGGAGAACCTGCAACCTGGGCAAAACTATATTGTCATGTCCAATCACGCCTCCAATCTTGATCCGCCGGTGCTGATAGCTAGTGTTCCCGGGCGGTGCTCGGTGTTGGTCAAGAAGGAGGTGTTTCGTATTCCAATCCTCGGCACCGGTATGAGGTTGGCCCAGCTGGTTCCGGTGGATCGCGGCGACCGAGATGCAGCCATCGAAAGTATGCATTCTGCAACCGGAGTTCTTCGCCAGGGACTGCACATGCTGGTCTACCCGGAAGGAACGCGTTCCAGCGACGGCCGACTGCTGCCCTTCAAGAAAGGTCCGTTTCACTTGGCGATGGAGTCGGGTGTGCCGGTGCTTCCGGTCACGCTGCTGGGGACCTTTGAATGCTGGCCGCGGACGCGATTTGCTTTGCAACCCGGAACGGCGACCGTCGTCTTTCATCCTCCGCTCGATCCGCGCGACTACGCCGATCGCGACGCGTTGCAGGCGGCCGTCGCTAATGCGATTGGCAGCGCGCTGCCGCCGGAGCGTCGGGACGCGTGACTGGGATTGAACAACGCCGCGATGGAAAGGTTCGTTTATTACTTCTGCTCAATCAATCGCGCCGTCAGCACTACTCCGTCGCGGTCATCGTGCAGCTTGATGGGGAAGATCAGTACGTTCCACGTCCAATGAGGACTCTTGCCGGGCAAGTGCGACGCGCCGCGAAATCCGCGGCGATCAATGTAGGTTTCGCGCGTATCGGCCACGGTGCGAATGATCTCGCGCCACTCTTCCCCGAGCTCCGGGAAGTGATCGAACAGGTTCTTGCCGGCGAACCACGCGCGCTTATGACCGATGGTGGCGGCAAAGTAGTCGTTGACGAACTGCCAGGTTCCGTCGCGGTCCAGAATCTCCAGCACGATGTCGTCGCCCATCGCCATTGAAATGCGCGAATAGTAAAAGTCGCGCGCGTCCACCACTACGGGGCGTCCGCGCTTCTTGGCTTCAAACGAACGCAGCGCTCCGACCAGGTCGTCGACCGAGCTGTAGCCCTTCAGCAAATGCATGTCGGCGATGCTGCCAAACTTTCGTTCCAGGGTCGCCGACAAAATGATGATGGGCACTTGGGGACGCTTGCGGCGCAGGGTTTCGGCGACGTCAGTTCCGAACTTGCCCGCCCCCAGGTGATAGTCCAGCACCGCGATGTCGATGGCGTGGAGCTTCGACTCGGCTGCCTCAATCGAGTTGGAGGTCACGACGCGGTAGCCCTTTTGCCGTAGGATGGCGGCCCGCAGCACCAGGTTTTCTTCGCGGTCGTCAAGCAGCAACACACGAATCGGATTGGCCGGTACAGGTTGCGGACCCAGGGGCGTCTGCGGTCCCGGTTTGGAAAGATCTTCATTCATGGCTGAGCAGTTAGAAGCAGCTTCTGTCGCTCACGCAACGCAAATCGCCGCGATTGTTGAGCAATTGTTGCTGGACGCAGCCGCCGATGCTACGGTTCTTTCTTTGCCGGTCCCGCACTGCTCGGTTGATTGGCCATCAGCTTCCGGACCGCTTTCGCAAGTTCTGGGAGTTTATTGAAGATACCGACGGCGCGCAACCATTGTTTATGGTCGAACGCCGGCGAGCCGCTCACCATCGACCCAGCAGGGATATCGCCGTGAGTGCCGCTCTGCGCGGTCACGATGACGCCGTCGCCGATCTTGCAGTGCCCGGCGACGCCAACTTGTCCGGCCAGGATCACGTTCTTGCCCACTGCGGTCGATCCCGCAAGGCCCACCTGCGCGCACAGCAGCGTATGCTCGCCCACCGCCGAGCCGTGCCCCACCTGCACCAGGTTGTCGATTTTAGTGCCGCGCCCGATGCGGGTTTCGCCAATGCTGGCGCGGTCGATACATGAGTTCGCTTGCACTTCGACATCATCCTCCAGCACTGTCGGGCCAGATTGCGCGATTTTTTCCCAGTGATCGCCGTCGCGCGCAAAGCCAAAGCCGTCGCTGCCGATGACAACTCCATTTTGGAGAATGACGTTGTCGCCCAGCCGGCAGTGTTCACGTACCACAGCGTGAGCATGAGCGAAAAACTTGCTGCCGATTCGCGCTCCGCGATAGATGACCACATGCGGCAACAGTACGGCATCATCGCCGATTTCGACATCGTCGCCGATCACCACGTAGGCCGCAATGTGAGCGTTCTTGCCAATCTTAGCTGTCGGCGCGATCACCGCCGTAGGATGCACGCCCGCGTCATAGCCGGGAATCCTGTAGAACAAATCAATCGCGCGGGCGAAGGTGAGATAGGGGTTCTTGCTGCGCAACATGCCGGTTGCGACAGCAGGGAAGTCCTCTGAGACGATGACGGCCGAGGCGGCAGTGTTCTTGGCGGCAACGGCGTACTTGGGGTTCGCGACGAAGGTGATCTGTCCGGCGACAGCCTCTTCAATTCCGGCAACGCCGGTGATCTCGGCGTCGGGATCTCCGTTTTCCAGCGTAGCGCACAAGGCGGACGCGATTTCGGCAAGTTTCATAGTTGCTGCATTTCGAGATGATTCAACTTTGCAACGTGAAGCGCGCAGCTGTTTACGTGAACATCGGCACCTGTAACGTATCTTCCGGACGGCGTCCGCGGCTTCCCGACTTCTTGTCGCCGATCACGCCGATCACGGTCATCTCCGCCAGCGCCGCTCGCGGCACAAAGATGCGTTGCGTGTTGGAACGAGTGTCGGGCGGAATGATGGAGAAGCCTTCGCTGCCTTCGTGCAGCAGATCGTTGGGCATCATGCCTTCGATGATTTCATTGTCGCGGAAGCGCAGGCGAACCCACAGGCCTTCGACGCGCGGCCGCGAGGTAAACGTCTTGCGGGTCAGCGATTCGGAGTCGCCGAACTCGCGCACAAAGTACACCCCTTTCACCTCGTGCAGCTCAATCGCCACTACGTTGCCGGCAGTATTCATCAGCTCAAGTTTGCCATCGGAGATGAAGACGGCACCCACGTAACCGTTGACGCTGTCGCGGTCCATCTTGCGAACGATGACTTTCTTGTGCGTGGTGGCCATGGCTGCTCAAGCCGGAGAGCCGGCTGGCTAGTACAGGTCAGATTGACCTAGCTCCGATTGTCGCACTTTTGCTGAAAAAGTTCCCCTTTTGAAGCTACTGTGTAGCCAAATCGTCAACTAGTGTGTTATTGTTCGCATTGCAGCGGCCGAGGTGCAAACTTTCCTTAAGTGCCGTCTTAAGAGCAAGTTGCAGGTTGAGCGAGCAAGTGTCGGAAGGGCGGGGCGCTATCATCCCACGGCGGGAGCAGGAATCGGTTCAGCGGTCGGGGCATCCTCGCCTAGATCCGTTCATCTGCTAGTTTTGTCTTTAGAGTCATACATTTAGATGGCAGACTACATTTATAGCATGGAAACCCGGCTCACACCGGATCAACAAGGTGGTGTGAACCTGGTACAGGAAATTGCCCGCCGGGCGGGTTTGAATCTTTACCTCACCGGCGGCACCATTCGCGACCTCATCACCGGTTTTCCCATTCGCGACATCGATCTCAGCATTCAGGGAAACCCGCTTAAGCTTCAGAAAGAATTGGAGAAAGCCGGTATTTCGGTGCAGGGCGCCGACGAAGATCTGCGAACCCTGCAACTGCTGATGCCGGGAAACGTGCGGGCCGAGCTCAACATGACCCGCGCCGAGGTCTATGACAAGCCCGGCAGGCCGCCCACGATCAGCCCGGCCACTATCAACGAGGACCTGCGCCGCCGCGACTTCACCGTCAACGCCATGGCACTCTCGCTGAACTCCGGCTCGCGCGGGCTGCTGCTCGATCCTTTTAATGGCGTGGCCGACATCGAAGCCAAAGTGCTGCGCGTCTTGCACAACTACGCTTTCCTGGAAGAGCCCGTCCGGCTGATCCGCGCCACGCGCCTGAGCGCACGCTTTCACTGGCCGCTGGAGGAGCGCACCCAGGCCCGTTACGACGCGGCCAAAGAGAACAACTACATCGAGTATCTCAGCAAGCCAATGATTGGCTATGAGCTGGAGCAGTTGACCCACGAAGACGATCCGCAGCACATAATGCGAGCGCTCGACAAGGATGGCTGGCTCAAGATCCTGCATCCGCACTGGACGACGGCCAAGGTCGATGCCAGCGATCTGGGGCAGGTGGTGAAGACCCGCCAGATGATGAACGACCTGGGCTATTCGGTCGAGACCGGACCCATCGTGATGTACTTCCTTACTCGCCGCATGGGCGACAAAGACACGTCAGAGATTCAGCGCATGATTCCGCGGCGCGACTTCGTGGACAAATGGAAGCACTTGGAGAGCGGCGCCCACGATCTGGCCAAGAAGCTGACCAGCAAGGAAGCGGGAATGCCGTCGGGTGCGTGGAAGATCCTGTCGCAGGCGACGCCGGAAAACATCCTGTTTCTCACCTTGGTAACTAAGCAGCAGGCGGTCGATCAGAAGCTCAAGAACTTCTTTGGAAAATGGCGGCAAGTTAAAGAAAAATTGCCATTTCCAGAGATGGCAGAACTGCGCATTACGCCTCAATTGCCGGAATATCAGCAGCTCGTGGACCAGGCGTGTTTGCTGCTGATGGACGGCAAGCTGCGTTCCCATACGGAAATCATGAATTTCCTGAAGCCGTATGAGCCGCCGCCGCCGCCACCTCCGCCGGCGCCGAAGCGAGGACGCGGAAAAGCCGCAACTGCCGCCGCTGGCACGGGCGCGGTCTCGGCTCCAACGAAGCGAGGACGCAAGCCCAAGGGGGCTGCCGCTCCGCCGCCGGTTGCGCCAGAAGCTCCGGTCCAACCTGCACCTCAGGGAGACAAGTCCGCCGCCCCAGCCAAGAAGGCGGTTGCGGTTCCGCCGGCCGCTCCCGCGAAGAAAGTGCTTGCACCCGCTGCGGCAGCAGCGAAATCACCCACGCCCGCCGTGCCGGCGAAGAAAGTCGCAGCTCCCGCCAAGCCCGCCGTTAAGGCGGTGCCTGCCAAGCCTGCTAAGAAGCAGGCGAAGCCGCCAGCCACGAAGGCGGTTGCAAAGACGGCGCCCGCCAAGAAGGTCCCGGCAAAGAAAGCTGCTCCCGCCAAGAAGCCGGCGACGAAAAAATCGCCGGCTAAGAAAGCGGCCAAGAAGAAGCGGTAGAGTCCTTGGTCAGATCACGCCGCAGGCGGTACTTAACTATTCTAGGCAAGCCAGCGCAAATCTGCGCCTCACGACTGCGCTGCGGCGATTGAAGAGCAACTTGGGAAGATGGTCGCACGTCACAGCGCCCGGCAACCGATTTGTAAGAAGATGGATACGCAGGTCTACTGATCCAGGAGTCGAGGCATGTCTGTCGCCGCTGCGCTCGACCGCGCCAAATTGTCCACTCTTTGCCGGCAAGCCGGGGCCGACGATGTTGCCTTTGTAGAAATCGGCCGTGATGCCCTGGCCGGCTACCGCGAAAGTATCCTTAGAGTTTTGCCGTGGACCCAAAGCTTCATGGTCTTTGCCCGCCGGGCCAACCGTCACGCCATCCGCACGACCGTGCGCAGTCTGGCCTCGGCCGAGTTCGCCGAAGGCGTTCGCGATCTAAAGGCCATCGTCCACCGGCTGGTCCGCGATCTGGATGCCGAGGGCATCCGGGCGGTCGGTTTGACCGGCCTGTTTCCCATGGAATTCGAGCGCACTGACGGCCCGCCATTCATGGTTCCCTTGAAGCATCTGGCGGAGGCGTCGGGCCTGGGGCTAATGGGAAAGAATCGCATGGCTCTGCACCCAGAATTTGGTGCATTTGTCTACATCGGCGCCATCGCCCTCGACGGCGCGGTAGACAGCTATGACCAGCCGCTCCAGCAGTCTCCCTGCATCGACTGTAATCTTTGCGCCACGGCCTGCCCCACCGGCGCCATCGCCAAGGATGGGCATTTCGATTTCACCAGTTGCATGACCCATAACTATCGCGAAAAGGTTGGGGGTTTCGTTGAGTGGGTCCACACCCTAGCTGACAGCCGCAATCGCCGGGATTATCGCCGGCGGGTGAGCGATGTCGAGACCCTGTCGTGGTGGCAGAGCCTGGCCTACGACGCCAACACCCACTGCGACTACTGCATCGCGGTCTGCCCGGCGGGCGAAGAAGCGGCCTCTTACCACAAAGATCCCGCCACGCATTACGACGAAGTGGTGCGGCCCCTGATCGAGCGCAAGGAGGCCATCTACGCGGTTCCTGGCTCCGATGCCGAAGCCTATGTGGCCGAGACCTTCCCCTATAAGTCGATCCGGCGCATCGGTAGCGGACGCTCGCCGCAATCGATTGCCGGCATGATCCAGATGTTGCCCCTCGTCTTTCAACGGGGACGCGCGAGAGGTTTGACCGCGCGATATCATTTTTTGTTCCGTGGAAAAGAAACGGCGGAAGCGACGGTTGACATCCATGATCAGCAGATCACAGTTAAGTCGGGATTGACCGGCAAGGCCGACCTGACCGTCAGGGCTGACGGTGCGGCTTGGCTCGGCTTCGTCAGCAACGAGCGCAATCTGGTGTGGGAGATGTTGTGCGGACGGATCCGGGTTAAGGGACCTCGGCGTCTGCTGGAAGCCTTCGGCCGCTGCTTCCCGGCATGAGGTAACGGGATCTGGCTAAGGTCAAGCCAGATAGGGCTGCAGGCTATCCCTGATGCAGCTCTCGTCCACTGCTTCTCCGCGGTTCAGACGCTCCAACAGTTCGTCCACAACCTGCTTGGCATGATTGCGTTCGCGATGCAGAAGAAAGCCGTCGAAAACGTGCTCGCCCCGCATGGCCTCTTCAATCTCGGTCTCCTTGTCGTGCTCCCCGAGTTCGGTGAAGTACACCACCTTGTAGCGCGCGCCGAAATCGGCTTCGCGGTAGATCTCGAACATCACCTTCTTGGTGTCGGTTGTCAGAGGCATTGGCCTGGTCCCTGGTTCTGGTAGAGCGGACCTTCCAGGTCCGCGTTAAGCCGATCAATCCGATTCTAGAGCCGGCTTCAACTCGCGGTAAAGCAGGTCCTTCACCGGCTGAAGCCGGTTCGTGACGACAAGAATGAAGGACTTACTACGGCGTAGCTAAAGCTGCGCCTCTTCAAAATCACTTCGGTTCTTGACAAACTGTAAAGTCCCACCTAACAACAGCTGCGATCAACGCTGGGCTGAAGGCCAGCTCTACCAAAACCCTAATCGTCTCCCGCTGCCGAGGCAATCTGCGGTTCATCGATTTCAGGCGGCGGGAAGGGAATTACGACATCCCGCTCCACGGACTTGTGGGTCAGCGGCAGGCGCAGCGTCCGCTCGTACTCCGCCAGTTGCTGCTCCAACTGCTTGGCGGCATGCGCCTTCTTCACTAGGTCCTCGCCGTAGCGCTTCAGGAAGTAATCAATGGTCTCAACCCGAATCTTGATTGAGCCCGTAGGCTTGTTCTCGTCCAGGTCCTTAAACGAGAAGTACGGCGTACCTGATTTCTCGATGATGTCCTCAATCACGGTGTAGATCGGCGCGTCGTGTCCGCACTTGAAGTTGCTGATCTCCAGCGCCACCAGGTTGGGATGGCGCGCGGTGAACTTGGCCGCCCATATTTTGATATTGGTGCTTCCCGAATAAGCGTTCTTCCACACGTCGCGAATATCGAGGGCGTGGGCGAGGGCGCCGGAACGAACCTCTTCGCCGAAGAGCCGATCGAGCAGATCTTCGTCCATCGGCAACATGCTCTGCGAAAACACCGGATATCCGAGTTTCTGAA
This sequence comes from Acidobacteriaceae bacterium, assembly GCA_003165795.1. Taxonomy (GTDB): domain Bacteria; phylum Acidobacteriota; class Terriglobia; order Terriglobales; family Acidobacteriaceae; genus Bog-257. The sequence goes on along the minus strand of PMWW01000191.1, from coordinate 89,961 downwards.
ACTCTTCCATGATCTCGTGGTTGAGTCCCGGATCGTGGTGATAGACCCGGCCCAGCATGACGATACCCAGCCGGTTCTCGCGCTCCAGCATGTCGAGCGTCGCGCGGGCGCGTTTGCGCTGACTGCTGTCAAACTCCTCGAAGGCCTTGAATCCGGCAGCCACCGCGCGTTCGTTCTCTTCTTCCGAGAGGCCAAGGATCGGCTGCCAAGTCTGGAACATCTGCAAGGTGAACAGCTTCTTGTCGTCGAAGTTCAAGATGGGGTCGAGATACTGAATGGCGTTTTCCTTGAAGACGTCGTTCTCTTTGATGAAGGCCGCCTTCACTGCGTTCGGCGTGGCCGTCACCGTCGGGCAGGCGTTGCTGCCGCTGCAGTTTTTCAGCGGCTGATGCATGGTGTCGACCATGGGGAAGAAGATGGCGTCGAGCGGCTTCTTCTGGTGCTTTTGGAAGATCAGGTTGTAAACGTGTGGAATGCCGATCTTCGACGGGAAGCAGGGATCGATGGCGCCGCGGCCCGCGCCCGCGCGGTACATTTCCTGGCCGGTAAACTCGGAGTACACCAGGTTCTCCGGCTGCACGCCCAGGCTCTCCAGATAGCCGCTGAACAGCGGCGCGTACAGGTACATGTTCAAGACACGAGGCATGCCGATGCGTAGCGTCTCACGTTTCTTCATCAGCGCGATGCGTTGTTTGGTCGCCGCGGTCCAGGCGCGCGTCGGAAGGGGATCGGCAATTTGCTGCGGATTGCGCGAGCGCCAAACTTCGTTAGCGGCCAGATCGACTAAGTTCGGATTTTCCTTCTTGATCGCGTCCAGCCCGGCCTTGATGCCGCGCATCGCACTCACATCTTCGACCTGTCCCTTTTCGCAGGTCGAGATGATCAGTCGCCGCTCGCCGGTTTGCAGCGGAACTTTCGACTTAAAGACCGGCAACGGCGATGCTGGCTCCATCACTTCATCGCCGACGTTGACGTCGATGAACGTTCGCAGGCAGTTGTTCTTGCAGAAGTAGCAGCGCGTGTCTTCATTGCGCGTGGTGTGATAGCCGATCTTCTGTACTGCTTCAAGGCCGATAAACGTCGTGCGATGGCCGTTGTTGTAAAGACGAATGGCCTCGACGCCCGCGCCGATTGCGCCCGACTCGCCGCAGTGTTCATGAACGATGACTTCCGGCTCGTGTCCCGCGCCGTGGAAGTGCGAGTTGATGAAATCGACTTCCGACTTCACCGCCGCCAGGTTCTTCTGTGTCCCACCTTGTAGGATGAAGCGCGATCCCAGCTTGGCCAGGTTCGGTATTCCGGCGACGTAGAGGAAGATATTCTTGGGCAGAACGTTGGCCAGGCCGGCGAGGATTTCTTCGCCGCGCCAGCCCTGGCGCTGAAAATTCACAATGTCAGACTGCATGAACACGGCGCAGCCATAGCCAAAGATCGGCATGGTATTGGCGGAGAATGCGATGTCAGCGTATTCCTCGACCTTATAGCCCAGCGACTCCGCCGTGCCTTGCAGGAAGTAGCCGTTGCCGGCCGAGCACTGCGTATTCAGCTTGAAGTCTTTGACGCGCCCGTCTTTCAGCACGATCAGCTTGATGTCCTGCCCGCCAACGTCGACGATGACGTGCGGGTTCTTATAGAACTTCATGGCCGACTCGGTGTGGGCGACAGTCTCCACCAGCGCCACGTCGGCTTTGAGCACGTCTTTGAGAACATCTTTCGCATAGCCAGTGGTGCCGACGCCTAGCACCTCCAGCGTCGCTCCCTGCGATTCGACCTGTTGCCGCAGGGAAACAAACATGTCGATCGTGTCCTGGATGGGGTTACCGCCGGAAAGCTGATACGCCTTGCAGAGAACATCTCCCTGCTCGGACATCAGCACAGCTTTTGTGGAAGTCGATCCGCCGTCGAGGCCAACAAATCCGCGCACGGTTTCGCCGGCGCTGAACTTCGCGCCGATAAACTTTGGGACCTTGTATTTCTCTTTGAACTGCGCCAACTCTTCTTGCGACGTGCTGAGCCCGGCCGCGCCCGACTTCGCTTTCTCCGCCTGGCGGCCAACCGAGATGTAGTCTTCCAGGCACTCGGTGCCCCTGTAGATGCCGATCTCAGGCTCTTCATCGTTGCCGAATTCCACCGCGCCCAACGCGGCAAAATACTGCGCGTTGTCCGGGACCTTGATCAGATCTTCCGGCTTGGCGCCCTCGGGCAGCTGGACCTTGCGCTCTTCCCAGGTCCGCGGAATGTTCTGTTGCCAGGCTTCTTTCATGCCCCGGATAAAGCTGTTCGGTCCGCCCAGAAGCAGCACATGCGGACGCAAAGTGTGTCCGCGGGTGAGCACCGTCAGGTTTTGTAGAACGATGGCGTCGAACAGGGAAGCCATGAGCTGATCGGGCGGGATGCCTTGCTTCTGCAACCCGTTGATGTCGGTCTCGGCGAAGACGCCGCACTTGCCCGCGACCGGATGCAGCTTGATGCCGATGTAACCTTGATCGCACAGCTCGTCCGGCGGAATCTTGAGTTTGGCGTTGATTTTGTCGATGACGGCGCCGGTGCCTCCAGCGCACTTGTCGTTCATCGACGGAATTTTCTTCTTGCGGCCGGTGTTCGCGTCCTCCTTGAAGACGATGATCTTGGCATCCTGCCCGCCCAGCTCGATGACTGAGTTTACTTCCGGGTGCAGCTTCTCGACCGCCAGCGAGACCGCCGTGACTTCCTGCACAAACTTGGCGCCGACCAGGTTGGCCAGCGCGCCGCCGCCTGAGCCAGTGATGAAGATGCGGCAATTGTGCGGAGCAATGCCGACTTCCGCTTCCATGCGCTTAAGGAACTCCAACAGCTTCTCCGGCTGCTGGGTTTCGTGCCGCTGGTAGTCCTGCCAGATGATCTGGTCGGTCTCGGCGTTGACGATGACCGCCTTCACTGTGGTCGAGCCCACATCCATACCAACGCTGTAGACCGCCTTGCGGCCCGACTGGGCGGCCACCTCGCGCGACTTGGCGAGAATCCGCGCAGGCAGCGACTCCGCAACTGGCGTAGGATTCAGCAGAGTATCCAGTTGCACGTCAACCTTGGCGGGCGCGTTGTCACACGATCCGTATTGTTGAGAATGCGAACTCACTGGGCCTCCAAGTCTTACCGGTGCGGGGTTCGAACCCCTTCTGTTGACTAATCTTTTTTGGGTAGAGCAGACCTTTAGGTCCGCGTCCAAGTTCTTTTTATTATCCTGAGCAGGGTTCAGGCTGCGGCATTTTTCTGATTCGCAATCCGGGCCAAAGAGACTGTGTCGCAACCGTGCCGCCGCTGCGCGGCTCAGGATTATTTCCCACTTTACCCGGCGCTCNNGGTTTGATAAATTTTCCAGCCCTCTGTTCCACTGCAAAATTTCTGCCGCAGTCGCGACACAGTCTCTAAAGCCCCCGAGTCACTTATAAGGACGGGACGCGACGCGACGTTAAAGCGCCGCTCTCCCTAAACCCGACGGCAATCTAGTCCTGCCGGCAACGAGCATCCTCTTCTATCTTAGTCCCCAAAGTTCCCCGTCACTCCCCTAAACCCGTTCTTCGCCTGCTTGAACATCCACTGAATCACGCGCTGATCGTTGTAACAGAACGCCAGAATATGGTTCAGCGTCGAAAAGCAACTCTTCTGGCACTCTTTCTTCATTTCCTTCAACTGGGTGCGTTCGAATTTCTGGTTCTCGATAGTTCCCCAGTCGTATCCGGCAGAGTACATGGGGAAGCATGGCGCCAGGGTACCATCCACGCGGACGATCAGCGAGTTATGTCCGGCGCGGCAATTCCAGTCGTGCAAGTCGCCCTTGATGAAGTCCTTCATCTGTGAAAGCCGTTCTACTGAGTTCACCATGTGATAGCCCGACTTTTGTTTCTCCACCAGCCAGTCGACCAACGCGCAAACCATCGGATGATCTTCCTCGCGAATGAAGGTCGGATTGGTGTACAGATGCTTGAAGTGCGGCTGCTCGGTCATTGGCGACTCACAGATGTGATAGTCGGTGGCGATGCCGCTGTCGTGGGCCAGCTCGGTCAATTGCCGCACATCGTCCATGTTGTTGTGACAGATGTTGATGTTGAGAAAGACGCTGTAGCCGTATTTGTATTGCTTCTTGACCAGGTAGTCGAAGTACGATCGGATGGGCACCATCGCCTTCGGCAATCCCGGTTTGATGTCCCAGGCATCGACTGCAAGATTCACCGTGGCTACGCCCGCGTCGGCTACTTTGTCGATGACCTCCGGCCGCAGGAGCCGGCCATTGGTCGGCAGATAAATCCAGAAATCTTTCTTGGCGGCGTAGTAGATGATCTTGTGAGCGAAGTCGGGACGGAGCAGCGGCTCGCCGCCCATGAGCGCCAACACCCGACAACCGGTGTCGTGCAGCCAATCGACCGAGCGCTTGGCCAAATCTTCGGTCATGCCGCGGACGCTGTTGTCGAAGGCCCAGCAGTAATGGCAGTCAAGGTTGCACTTCCACTCGTTGAACAGGTAGGCAATGATGGGATGAAATTCGCCCGGCATCACGCGCGAGCGGATAAACGGGAACGCCCATCCCTTCACGGCCCGGTAGACATGCTTCGCTTTGAACTTGCGATGGCCGTTGCTCGGAAAGTAGTCTTCATCCCGCGCCGACATCAGCTCGGGATATTGCGGAAACACCGGGGTCGGCAGCTTCTGCTCCTGGCCGTTGGTAGGCGCCGGCAGCAAGCGAGGTTGCTCGGGCGGCTTCATCAGCAGCTCGTGCAGCTGGACATCAAGTCGATACGTCGGGGCAGCTTGCGTACCTTCTGGTACCTGCACTTCCGGCATGGAGAGACGATTCCTTTCTGTCGATTCGACGCTTCATCCAAGCGGGCCTTGACGGCCCGCTTCCCGATAAAACTATTTTCGAAGGCCAACGGACTGCAGTCCGCGGCTGAGATGTCAGGGACGACTCCGAACCTGTCTATGCCGCAGCCGCCGCCAATTTGCGAACCGGTTTTGCCGGCACTTTTGCCAGCTTCGCCTTTCCATTCATCAAGTCGCTCACGTGGAAGACGAAGTTTGCCGCCACGCCGGCATATCCGTGACGATGCGGAACGGGATAGAACAAGTTCCGCAGCTCGGGATGCTCGCCGACGTAGTCCTTAATGTCGTCCAGCCGCTTGCCGGTAGACTTCAGCGCCTGGTCGAATTCCATGCGGGCCTTTACCTTGGCTTCGCCCAGCGCCATCTGCACGCGGCTGTGAGCGTTGATCTCGCCTTCGCCCGAGGTCTCGATGGGCAGGAAGATCATCTCTTTGAAGTGATTGGCCACAGCGGACTGCACGCCGTCCGACTGCGACGAAGGCATGCAGCCGAAGGGCTTCAGCGCCAGCACCATGTGGCAGAGCTGGTTCTTGGTGTAGTAAACGTTCTTGCCGACTTCGAGGTGTCCTTCGCCGCCGCGCGCGAACTGGTTGTAGAAGGGGTTGGCCATATCGGCCATTTCTTTCTGGTCCACCAGTTCGTGGGCGACATTGCCCAGTCCGTGAACCACCCGTTGATATTGGCGGGCGTAGATGCGCTCGCCAATGCCGAACAGCCACTGCTTCTGGCGGAACTTCAGCTGGTTCACCGCGGCCTTGTGCAGCTCATACCACTGCACCTTTTTGTAGGGAGCCTCCAGTGACCGCCGGGCCGCCGCACGCGCCTTGGCCTGGTACATCATGTACATCACCCAGGTGCCGATGGGTTCTACCAGCACCTGCGCACCTTCGCGCTCCAGGAACTCGAACATGTGAAAATTGCCGTCGCCTTCGGTGATCTGCGCCCAGAACTCACCAATGATCTTCACCACCGGCTTTACCCGCAACCGATCGACCTCAATGGTGTTCAATTGCTCGCGGACCGCCGCCATCGCCTCTTTGTACGGATTGCCGTAAAGCTGTTCGCGGACTTTGCCCAGCGAGTTGACCCAGAGCTCCCACTTCTTGCCTTTGTTGGCGCGGATCTTCTTGGCCATCCATTCCGGCAGGTCTTCGTGATCTTCGAAAGGCTTGCGCTCGCGCAGTAACTTACACAGCGCATCAATCGACGAGTTGAAAACCTCGTCGGTCTTGCCTTTTTCCGTCTCGTAAGGACGGATGCGGTAGATCATCTCGTTCATGATGTCGCCCAGATTCAGAGCGTTGAACATGCCCATGCCGAAGTCGACGGTGAACTTCAAGCCGGCTTCTCCTGAAGCAGCCTTGACTCCGTCGTTCTGCTGGAAGAGGAGCACGCGGAAGCCCTCGAAGCCTGCATTCTGCAGCGCCAGACGATACTCTGACTCGTACATACCGAAGCGGCACGGCCCACAGGAGCCGGCAGTGAAGAAGATGTAGTTGTTGATGATGTCCTGCTTGCTCAGCCCGCGCGACTCCAGCGTCTGCAGGTGTTGCACCAGGTTTCCGACGGTGAAATAGGTGGGATTGCACTGCCCGTTATTGCCGTACTCCTTGCCCAGCTGAAAGGCCGAGACGTTAGGCACCGGCATGATCTCGCAACGATAGCCGCAGCCCTCGAACACCGCCTGGATCACCCGTTCGTGCTTCCAGGTGAGGCCACCGAAGAGGATGGTCACCTGGCCGCGTTCCTCGGCGCCGAAGGGCCGTTCAACCGGACGCTTGAAGTGGCGCACCGGGCCGCTATCCAGGCCCATCATGCTGGCCAGCCGGGCGCGCTCCTGCGCCAGCTGGCGTTGAATTTCTTCCTCGGTTTGAGGGCGCGTCAGTTCATCAATAGGGAAATCGATGCGAGTGACCGGCATAGTCATCTTCCTCTTCTTCGAGTGGAATTGATTTTGTATTGTTTGTCACTGGTTAACTGGTTTGCACTCGATAGGTGTGGTGCAGGCGCACGACGGGTGTGACAGTTGCAGAGACGGCCGATACGGGTGAAAACTCTCACGGCGTAAACAATCTTTGCAAAGACAGCAGGTTGGTACCCTACCAGACGGGAAGAAGTAACGACTTAGCTTAAACTCCCCCACACCCTTGCTGGCTATTATCAAGTCGAATGCCAATCAGGGCAAGCTACTGGATACGAATTGTTGGCAATTCAGTTGCTCACTCGGTTCATGGCACCGGAGTGCCGAAACGCGAGCTATGTCGACCATCAGGCAGACCGATTATCCGTCCTGCCGGCAACTTGGATGTAGGATGCTGCCGGCGAGTTGGGTGCTGGGCCGCTTTCGTGCACAGGCTGCTTCTATAATCGTGCCGGACTCAAATCCGACGAATCTTTGCCGAGGCTCACGTTGGCCTATCAAGACCTGAGGGAATGGATCTCCGCGCTGGACAAAGCGGGAGAGTTAAAGCGCATCCAGGCCGAAGCCGATCCCATCCTGGAGATCGCCGAAATCACCGACCGCGTCTCCAAGTGGGGACCGCGCGGCTCGCACGGGCCAGGCGGCCCGGCGCTGCTTTTCGAAAACATCAAAGGCCATGCGGGCGCGAAGGTCCTGATCAACCAGTTCGGCTCCGAGCGTCGCATGAGGATGGCGCTTGATGTGGACTCGCTTGACGAGATCGCCGACCGGATCAAGTACTTCATGGACGTCAAGTCGCCGCAAGGCATCCTCGACAAAATCAAGATGCTGCCCATGCTGGCCGAAATGGGCAAGTTTTTCCCCAAGCAAGTTTCCACCGGCCCGTGTAAGGAAGTGATCGAGCGCGACAACTTCTCGCTGCTCGATTTTCCCATCCTGCAATGTTGGCCTCTCGATGGCGGGCGCTTCATCACGTTGCCGTCGGTCATCACCAAAGATCCGAAAACGGGCAAGCGTAATTCCGGAACCTATCGGCTGCAGGTGTATGACGCGCGCAGCACGGGCATGCATTGGCAACGCCAGAAGCAGGGTGCGGAACACTATCGCGAACAGATGCGTCGCGCCGCGGCAGCCGGCGAGTCTAATCCCGTGAGCGCCGCACTCGACATGATGGCGCGTTCCGGTGGGGGCTCGCGGGTGGCGGAAGGGAAGCAAGTCGCAGGAAAAATGGAGGTCGCGGTCGCCATCGGAACCGAGCCAGCCGTGATGTTTTCCTCTATCGTTCCCGCGCCGCCGGACATCGAGGAGTACTTGATCGCCGGATTCCTGCGGCAGAAACCGCTGGAGCTGGTGAAGTGCGAGACCGTCGATCTGGAAGTGCCGGCGACATCGGAGATAGTCCTCGAAGGCTATGTCCTGCTCGACGAGCTGCGCATGGAAGGCCCGTTCGGCGATCACACTGGCTTTTACACGCCCGAAGATTTGTATCCCGTCTTCCATGTGACCTGCGTCACTCATCGCAAGAATCCGATTTACTCGACGACCATTGTCGGCAAGCCTCCGATGGAAGATGGCTACATGGGCAAAGCGGTGGAGCGAATCTTCCTGCCTCTGATGCGGCTCACCATTCCCGAGATCGTGGATATCAATCTGCCGATCGAAGGCATCTTTCACAACCTGATGATTGTCTCCATCAAGAAGTCGTATCCCGGCCAGGCGCGCAAAGTGATGAGCAGCATCTGGGGGCTGGGCCAGGCAATGTCGACGAAGTGCATTCTGGTAGTCGATGAAGACGTCAACGTGCAAGACATCGGCGAAGTGACGCTGAAGGTGCTGAACAACATCGATCCCGAGCGCGATATCCAGTTCGTCCTCGGCCCCATCGACTCGCTCGATCACGCCTCGCGCCTGCCGGATTACGGATCGAAGATGGGTGTTGACGCCACGCGCAAATGGCCCAGTGAAGGCTTCACGCGTCCCTGGCCAGAAGAAATACGCATGGACGAAGAAACTAAAGCCCGAGTGACGAAGCGGTGGAAGGAGTTTGGGCTGGGATGATGGTGTGTGCACGAAACTCGTGTACACTATTTCCATGAAGAACATCACGCTCAGCGCCGATGAGAGCCTAATCGAGCAGGCGCGTCTTGTGGCGCGCTCGCAACATAAGACCCTGAACACGGCTTTTCGGGAGTGGTTGCTGAGCTTTACTCGTCAGTCCGGCAACGTGCAGGAATTTGACGCTCTAATGAGGCGACTTCGGCACATCCGCTCGGGTGGCCCCTACACTCGGGACGAGATGAATGAACGCTAAGTTTTTCCTCGACACCAATATTTTCGTCTACTCCCTGGGCGGAACTCCGGCAAACAAGGCCCGGCGCGCAGCTCAACTCGTTCGGGAGGGCGTCGACAGCCGCAATGGAATCATCAGCTACCAGGTGGCCCAGGAATTCTTTAATGTTGCGTTCCGCCGCTTCGCGCCGCCCATGACCTTGGCTGAGGCGGAACAATACCTGGCCTCTGTTTTTCGTCCTATGTTGGCCGTCCAGTCATCCCAAGCCTTACTGGCTGACGCCTTGCGGCTGTACGAACGGTACCGATTATCCTGGTACGACTCCTTGATCGTTGCCGCCGCCCTGGAAGCGCAGTGTGGCGTGCTTTACAGCGAAGACATGGGTCACGGGCAAACGTTTGGCGACTTGCGGATTGACAATCCTTTTCGATAAGCCGAACAGACTACCCTCTGCGTGATCGCCCTTGGCCGGAAGAGATCCGCATGGACGAAGCGACTAAAGCCCGAGGTCACGAGGCGCTGGAAGGAGTTTGGGCTGGGATGAGGCAGCGGCCAGTATCGCAGCTCCCCAGAATCGGACTTCTCGGGACTCAATCGACCGCCATTGTGATTGGCCATTTCTGGATGTCGGCGGACGCTTCCCTGTGGCAGGTTCGGTGTGATCTCATGTACGCGTGGGCAAGATTCGCGCACGACACGCTTACTTCCTAGACCTCGCGTCTGAGGAGGTTGCATGCGGCAGCGGCGTCCTGCTTACAGACAACAATATCAAGACACTCTCTGTTCGTTACGACATCGACGAGTTTCGGTACTTGGAGCGGGGTGACCGCGAGACGGTGATCCGGCCCGAAGACTTTGAGGACGCTGTCCTGAACATCCGCAAAGCTATCGGCAACTTGCCCGATACCAAGATGGGTCAGTTTTTTGTGTTTGACGCGGTAGGGGCGCTGCACGATGAAGGTGGAGACCCAATCAAAATTCACGAGGCGTATTTGGCCATCAGTACATCCGGCAAGTACGCCAGCGTCGATAAGGAAGCAATCGAGGAAATCATCGCCATTTCCGGGCAGACACCGTTGCATGTCCTGAAATTTCTGCAAGCCGTTGGGGAGATGCAGCAGCGGAGAATGAATTTCCTGTGCGGCCGTGTCAGGCAAAAAACTTGGGATGGTGCGGTCTCACTGGATCGTTTGTTCGAGGGCGGCACATACCCGACGACCCGACGGTGTATCTCGATCAGCGTTACATCGATTACCTCGCCAGGAACAGCGAGGAGATGGGGCGCATTCACTGGCGCAACTTCGAGCGGCTGACGACGGAGTTCTTCCGCCGGCAGGGCTACGAGGTGGATCTGGGTAAGGGCACGAAGGACGGCGGCGTAGACGTGAGAGTCTGGACAGACAAGGATTCCAAAGCTGGACCGCCGATCATGCTTATTCAGTGTAAGCGCTATGAGAAGGATGTGGTTGGGATCGAGACGGTGAAGGCGTTTTGGGCGGATGTCCACTTCGAAGGCGCGGAAAAGGGTTTGATCGCGACTACGTGTTCAGTTTCGAAGGATAGCAAGAGGCTTTGTGAAGTACGCAAATGGCCGATGTGCTTCGCGGAAGCCGACGAAGTCCAGAAATGGGCACGCACAATGTGGCGGCATGCACCAGCTGTTGGTGACGACGAATAAGACTCCCGGTCGCTGCATTGTTATAGTCAGCTCGAATGAAGGCTTCAGAGATTATTTTCGGCCGGGTGCCCCGGGTCTCGCGGGGTTCGAGACCTGGGACTTGGCGATAACCCGGCTGTGGTGTTCTCCATCACAGCACGAAGTAACTTCCTGCTCTTACCCTGCTGCCATGCCGCGGATTGGAGGCTGGCCGGCGGATACTGCACTGCATTGCCTTTAGCTGTTATCACAGGCGGACTCCGGGACTCCCGGAAAAAATGGGTTCATTCTGCACAGGCCCGAAGGGCAGGAACAATCTGTAGCCCGGCGCGGCAGTGCCGGTAACCGTGAGATTTACAATGTAAGTCCCGAAGGGACGACATAGATGTCCTACGTGAGCAACCACGTCCACATCGTCTTCAGCACAACAAGCCGTCTGAAGTTGATCGGCGACGACCTCCGGCCAAAGTTGTGGGCGTATATGGCCGGGATCGCCAAGAATCACGGGATGCACGCGGTCGCCATCGGCGGAATCGAAGATCACGTACATGCTCTCATCAATCTCGGCCCAAACCTCGGCATTTCTAAGGCCGTGCAAGTGCTAAAGGCAAATTCCTCGCGCTGGATGAATGAGCACCCGGGAGTGCGATTCGAGTGGCAGGAGGGATACTTCGCGTGCAGCGTCAGCCGGTCACAGCTGGGAGCGGTCAGGCGATATATTGCGAACCAGAGCGAACACCATCACCGAATGAGTTCGGCAGAGGAGTTCGACTTGCTGTTGAAGCGGCACGGATTCGATTCGCCGCAATGATGTGCCGTCCCTAAAGGGACTCCAACCTCTGTTATTTACATTTCCCGGCACTGCCGTGCCGGGCTACAGATTGTACCGGCCCTGCGGGCCTGTGCCGAGTGGCACAGGTCGCGGTTCGAGACCCGGGACTTGGCAATAACCCGGCTGCGGTGTCCTCCATCACAGCACGAAAGCATTTCCTGCTCTTACCCTGCGGCCATGCTGGGCTAACCGATGCGGGCGGTTTTCGAGGCAGCTAAAAGAGACTTGAACGATATGCATAGATGATGCATCTTGATACATATGAGGACGACTTTGAATATTGACGACACCCTCTTCAAGGAAGCGGTACGGCTTAGCGGCATTGCCGAGAAGACTGCGGTCGTGCGGGCGGGGCTGGAAGCCTTGATCGCAAGGAAAAGCGGCAGGCGGTTGGCAGCCTTAGGGGGCAGCGACCCAGGCCTGCGCGGAATCCCCCGCCGCCGCACACACCCACGCGCGGTGCATGGCTAGTAAGACAGGCCCTCATTTCCTGTCTTAGCGACACCCAGCCGGAGTTGCCGCCGCTCACCTGCCTGTGTCAAAGTTTATGCATGCTTACCCGTCCCGACAGCAACGAATACGCCGTGTTTTACACGAACTACATCGCCCGCGTTCCCGACGGGCCGCTGCTCGACTTCCTTGCCAGGCAGCCCGGTGACTATCGCCAGCTTCTGGTTGGCCTATCCGATAAGGACGCTATCGCTCCGACCGCACCCGGCAAGTGGAGCCTCAAACAGATTCTCGGACATCTTTGCGATACTGAACGGGTCATAACCTATCGCGCTCTGCGCTTCGCTCGCGGCGACGAGCAGGAACTGCAGGGTTTCGAGCAGGACGACTATGTGCGCGAGGCAGGCTCCAATTCGCGCAGCCTGGAAGACTTGTTAGCTGAGTTCGAAAGTGTTCGCAAGGCCACCATCGCGCTGCTGGGCTCGCTCCCACCCGGATCCGAAATGAAAGCTGGTATGGCGAACGGCAACCGGGTCACCGTGCGCGCGCTGGCTTACATCGCCGGCGGCCATGCTCAGCATCATTACGAATTGTTGAAAGCCCGCTCCGGAGGCGCTAAGGGAGGTCTGATTAAGCCAGGTGGGAGTGCCTCAGGGGCTAAAGCCCAGCCTTCATAACGGGCATTTACGGACGGCCTGAAGGCCGTCCCCTTCAAAGGTCCAGACTTAATCAGAGTCTCCCTAACGCAAGACCTGTCTGATCCACGCTACGAGTTGTGAAAAACGCCCTTGGGACAGACTACCGGGCAGGCGGGCCAGGTCCAGGGCGCGACTCCGCACACGGCGTCGCCGGATTGCTATACTGAATGCGATATGGGAATCGTGAAGAACATAGCCGCGATCGCCAAAGGCATGAGCGTTACTTTCATGGAGATGTTCAAGCCCACGATCGTCGAGAACTATCCTGATGGCCCCGGCCCCACCCGGGGCGCCATGTTCCAGGACCGTTTTCGCGGCATGCATGTTTTGCAGCGTGATGAGAACGGACTGGAGAAATGTGTGGCCTGTTTCCTGTGCGCCGCCGCCTGTCCTTCCAACTGCATTTACATTGAGGCGGCGGAGAACACCGAAACCCATCGCGTGAGCGGCGCCGAGCGCTACGCCAAGGTCTATAACATCGATTACAACCGCTGCATTTTTTGCGGCTATTGCGTGGAAGCGTGTCCTACAGACGCCATCACCCACGGCCACGGTTTCGAGCTGGCCACTTACAATGCCAGCAGCCTGGTCTATCGCAAGGAGCAGTTGCTGGCCGGAACTCCCGCCCACGAAGGCGCCAACGCCATCTTCAGCCAGTATGAGAACGCCCGCCTGATTCCCAAGAAATAGCGAAGGGGCCAGTCGCTTCACTCCGCCTTGAGCTGCTCCAGGATGCCGTGCACGGGAATGCGGATCCACTCTGGCCGGTGCTCCAGCTCGTACTCAATCTCAGACAAAGCTCGCTCGGTCATATAGGCGCCCAGCAGAATTCGCAGCTCGTCGTCCTGCTGCGGAAGAAACGGACCGCCGGCTGCGGCCTGCAGATATTCCCTGAGGAAGATCGCGCTGACCCAGCGATACCAGGTGAGCGCCCACCTCTCGAGTTGGGGGTGTCCGTCGCGGCTGGGCACGATACCAGGCACGTCGCCGAACAGAGCCGCGTGCGAAACGTAGTGAAACGAGCGCAGCATGGTAGCTACGTCGCGCAAAGCCGAGCGCTTGATGCGGCGCTCGCTCAGCGGGCGAGTGGGATCGCCTTCGAAGTTGGTGACGACCCAATCGCTGCCCGAGAACAGCACATTCGCCAGGTGAAAATCGCCGTGGTTGCGGATACGGTTTCCCGACATGCGTTTGTCGCGCAGAAGAAGCAGCTGCTGGCGGATTTCGTCCTCGCGGTTGAGCACTTCTGCGATGTCCTGCTGCGCGTTTTGTGGCAACCCGCGGGCCCGGCCGCGCAGGAGTTCGAACGCCCGGTTCAACTGCCCCAGCATCCCGTGGTAGACGCCTTGCCGATAGAACGTGGTGAACGGTTCGGGGGCAAAGTTGGGTAGGTCAGTCCGGCTGCTCAAGGCTGCGTGCAATTCGGCGGTGCGTTGAGCCAGGACCCGGATGCTGTCTACGTGGGTGCCCAGCAGCTCGGCGACAATTTGAGGCACCGGTCCGGCGCCCGCCGTCAGCGGATCGGGCAGCGCTAGGTGGGCGCCAACGATGTGCTCCTGCGGAATGGCCAAGGCATGTTCGAAGAACAGCCCCAGGTGGTCCAGGGTGTAGTTCCAGCCGTTGGTTGCGTTGCGAATGAAGCCGCTCAGCGTGCCGATAGTGGTTTCGAGGGTAACATCCAGACGCTGGCGCCGGTAATCCAGCGAGCCCAACGCGCGGGGAACGGCGGTGAAGTTGGTTTGCGCGCAGAGAAACTCAGGTACCTCACGTCCCGGATTAATGCCCTCTTCAAGCTTGCGGTACAGCTTTAGCACCAAGTGGTCACCGTAGTTGATGACCGTGAAAGACTGGTCGGTTTGCTGGGGCGAGGGTTCAAGGTTGGAATGGGCCGATGTCCAAGCCTTACGAAACTCCCGGGTATGAGCGCCGAGCAGCTCGCCTGATTCGCCGCGAATGCGCCGGCGGCGGACGATGGAGCGCAGCAACGAATCGCTGAAATCACGGTCGAACGTAGCTCCGTAAAGCAGTGCCGTGGTCTCCGGTCCGGGGCCGTCTAACCGGGCCAACACGACGTCAGGCCGGTCGTGCAGGATGGCCTCTGACCTGTCCCCGGTGGCCACGGAAATCGGGACCAGGTAAACCTCGGGATCGCCGTCGCCATACTCGACATTCAGGAACAGCAGATGGGCGGAAGTTTCCGGCAAGGCAAGAACGTTTTGCAAAGACAGGCCGGTAATGTAGCGCCGCCGGCCCAGAAACCAAGGGCGCGTGCGCAATACGCGCGGAATAATATGTTGCAGCTTCTGTAAGGTGTCCTCGGAGAAGACATCTTCCGCCGGGCCCACCTGCACGATTGGCAACTCCTGCGGCGCCGCACTGACGTTGAGCGATTCCTGCGTCGCCTCTCGGGGCTGCAGGTGAAACCAATAAAAAGCGTGCGGACCCAGCGACAGCAGGTAAGGGTTTTCGGTGATAAGCGGAAACTTGGCTCGCCCAAACACCTCGACTGGCACCGATCCCTGGAAGCTGGCGAGGTCAAGGTCCACGCATTGCGCAAAGCGCGAGAGATTGGCGATTACCAGCACGCGCTCGTCCTCGAGCTGCCGTATGAATGCCAGCACCTTGCGATTGCTGGGGTAGAGAAACTGGAGGCTGCCGCGGCCGAAGGCGCGAAACTGCTTGCGTTGCTGGATCAGCCGTTTGGTCCACCACAGCAACGAGTGCGGGTTGTTCTGCTGAGTTTCGACGTTGACCGCTTCGTAGTGATACTCCGGATCGATGTTGACCGGCAGATAGAGGCGTTGCGGGTTGGTGCGCGAGAATCCGGCGTTGCGGTCCGCGCTCCATTGCATCGGCGTGCGTACGCCGTTGCGGTCGCCGAGAAAAACATTATCGCCCATCCCAATCTCGTCGCCGTAATAGAGGACGGGCGTGCCGGGTAGCGAAAAAAGCAGGGCATTCATCAGCTCGATTCGCCGGCGGTCGTTTTCCAGAAGCGGCGCCAGGCGGCGGCGAATGCCGAGATTGACCCGCATTTCGCGATCGCGCGCGTAGGTGCGATACATATAATCGCGCTCTTCGTCGGTGACCATCTCCAGCGTCAACTCGTCATGATTGCGCAGGAACATGGCCCATTGGCAGTTGTCGGGAATCGGCGGCGTCAGCTTTAGGATGTCGGTGATCGGGTAGCGATCTTCCATGCGCAGCGACATAAATAGCCGCGGCATCACGGGGAAGTGAAACGCCATGTGGCACTCGTCGCCCTTGCCAAAATATGCTACCGCGTCTTCCGGCCACTGGTTCGCCTCCGCCAGCAACATCCGGTCGCGATATTTTTCGTCGACATGCTTGCGTAGCTCGCGCAGCGCATCGTGGGTCTCCGGCAAGTTCTCGCAATTGGTGCCTTCGCGCTCGAAGAGGTAAGGCACGGCGTCAAGCCGCAGCCCATCGACTCCCAAGTCGAACCAGAAATCCATGGCGGCAAACATGGCTTCGCGGACCTCGGGATTGTCCCAGTTGAGGTCGGGCTGGTGGGAGTAGAAGCGGTGCCAGTAATACGCCTTGGCCACCGGGTCCCACGCCCAGTTCGAGGTTTCGAAGTCTTTGAAGATGATGCGCGCGTCGGGGTATTTCTCCGGCGTGTCGCTCCAGACGTAGAAATTGCGCCAGCGGGTCCCGGGAGCGGCCCGGCGGGAGCGCTGAAACCAGACATGCTGGTCCGAAGTGTGGTTGAGCACCAACTCGGTGATGACGCGCAACCCGCGCCGGTGGGCTTCGCGCAGAAAGCGCTGAAAATCGCGCAGCGTGCCGTAGGAAGGATGAACGTCAGTGTAATTGGAAGTGTCGTAACCATCATCGCGCAGCGGCGAGGGACAGAAGGGCAGCAGCCATATTGCCGTCACCCCTAGGTCTTCCAGGTACTCCAGCTTTTGCGTCAGGCCGCCGAAGTCGCCGATACCGTCCATCACGCTGTCGAAGAACGCGCGCACGTGTACTTCGTAAATGACGGCATCCTTGTACCACGTCACGTTGGGAGACAGGTCCATGTTGTCTTCTATGCAGAATAGACGATTGCTTCGCCGAAATCGCCGTCCACGGGAAAGAAATCTCTCCCTGCGACTGGCGGAAGCCGGAGTTTGGCCGGCTGGCGCCCGGCTTCCGCCGCTCAAGGCCGGGTCGCCCCGGGCCGCCGTCGATTGTCCAACCTGTCGGAAAGCCCGGCAAACTTTTCGGAAATCCCTTGACAGGGGGTGGTGGTGTATTAATATACATATAGCTGTATATTTATGCGATGTCGAAACTGTCACGCCATGCCGTTATTCGCGACCTGCTCTCCGACCGGGAAGTGGGCAGTCAGGACGAGCTGCGGCGGATTTTGTTCCGGCGCGGCCATCACGTGACCCAGGCGACGCTGTCGCGCGACATTCATGAGCTGGGCCTGGTGAAGACGGCGGAAGGCTACAAGCTGCCGCAGGGCGAAGATGGCGAGCTGGCCCTGCCCTCGATTGAGCGTCTGATTCAGACGTTCGTGTACGACGTGAAGACGGCGCTGAACCAGGTGATCATCAAGACCAGCGCGGGCAGCGCCCAGCCGGTCTCGGCAGCGATTGACGCCGAGGAGTGGGAAGAGGTGGTCGGCACCATCGGCGGCGACGATACCATTCTGGCCATTGCGCCGGATTCCAGGACCGCCATCAAATTGGCGCAGCGGTTACGCAAGCATTTTGCATAAGAGAGAAATGAAAGCTTCGATACAAGCCGCGGTCTTTGGCGCCACCGGATACTCGGGCTTCGAGCTGGTTCGGCTGCTTTCGCGTCATGCCGGAGCGAAGAAGCCGATGCTGGTGCGGCGCAACGGCGAGAGCGGCGGCTGTGCCGACCTGAGCGAAGCTTATCCGCAACTGCTGGGCAATGGCGGCTTCCCGTTGGAGAGCTTTTCCTGGCAGCGCATGAAGGATGCCGGGGTTGATGTTGTGTTCTTCGCGACCCCGCATGAGTTCTCCCGCGAGCTGGCGCCGGAAGCGATTGCCCAGGGCTTTCGGGTGATCGACCTCAGCGGAGCGTGGCGGCTGAAGCAGGCGGACAACCGCAAGGTGTACGGCTTCGCCGAAACGCAGGCCCAGGTAGAG
The DNA here is from genome assembly GCA_003165795.1 of Acidobacteriaceae bacterium. Lineage (GTDB taxonomy): Bacteria > Acidobacteriota > Terriglobia > Terriglobales > Acidobacteriaceae > Bog-257. Next base: position 72,127 of record PMWW01000191.1, on the reverse strand, counting down.
CTGGACAGCTCCGCGGTTTACGGCTTGCCGGAATTGCACGCGGACGAGATCAAGAGCGCGACGTTGTTGGCGAATCCAGGGTGCTATTCGACGTCCATCATTCTCGCGCTGGCGCCCTGGATTCGCGCCGAATATGTTGATGTGGAGCACGGAATAATCTGCGATTCGAAGTCGGGTGTCTCCGGGGCAGGGAAGAGCCCGACCGCGAAGACCCACTTTGTCGAAGTGGACGGCAACTTCTGCGCTTACAGTGTTTTTGGACACCGGCACACCGGGGAAGTGCTGGAGCAACTCGGGCTCGACAGCGGGTCGCTGCAGTTTACGCCGCACTTGTTGCCGATCCCGCGCGGCATCCTTTCGACGATCTACGTGAAGCTGGCGCGGCCGGCGACGTCCGAAGAACTGGAGCAGACGTTGCGCGAGTTTTATGCCGGGAAGCCGTGGGTACGGGTCTTCGGAGCGGCGCGGTTGCCGCAGATCAAGTTCTCCCTGAACACCAACTACTGCGACATTGGTTTCTCTTTGTCGCCAGACGGCAAGCGAGCGGTGCTGGTGTCGTGCATCGATAACTTACTCAAGGGCGCTGCCGGACAGGCTGTGCAGAACATGAACCTGATGTTCGGGTTCAGCGAAAAAGAAGGCCTGCAATGAAGCTGGTTGTCAAAATCGGTGGCGCGGCGCTCGACGATAAAGAACTGGTCAGCAAGTTTGCCAAAACCATTCCCAGCCTATGCAACGAAGGACACAAGCTGGTGATCGTGCATGGGGGCGGCGCGGCCTTGAGCCGGACGATGAAGCAGCTGGGCTGCGAGACCACCTTCATCAACGGACTGCGGGTCACCGACTCGCAGACCCGTGACGTCGCCATTATGGTTTTCGCCGGTCAGCTAAACAAGCAGTTGGTGGCGGCCGTAGGCGCCGCCGGACAGTCTGCTATCGGGCTCTGCGGCGGCGATCTGCGCATGGTGCTGGCAACCCGGAAGAAGCACCCTGACCTGGGCTACGTAGGTGAAATCTGCGCGGTTGATCCGCAGTGGATTGAGCGTTTCTGGAATGCCGGGGTGGTGCCGGTGGTTTCCAGTCTGGCGCTGGGGTTCGACGGCGAGTACTACAACGTGAATGCCGATCAGATGGCCTCCGCCTTGGCGGTGGCCTGCGATGCCGATGCTCTGGTATACCTCACCGACGTTGCGGGCGTGAAAGATAGCGACGGCTCCGTCCTGCGCTGGCTGGATGTGGACGCGATCGCAGCGATGGTGCAGCAGGCGACGGTCAGCGGAGGCATGTTGCCGAAGCTGGAAGCTTGCACCAAGGCCTTGAAGAAAGGCGTGAGTCGGGTGCGCATTCTACCGGCGACGCGCGCCGAAGTTCTGCCCGGATTCTTTACTCATCCCATCGATTGCGGCACCGAGGTGATTGCATCATGACCAGCCTCAACCTCCATCGCATCGAGCGCAGAAACGGCGTCTGGCTGGGGCCGCGATTCGATCGCGCTTTAGAGCGACGTGGGTAGACTTGGCCGCCGCCGTTCTTGTTTTGCTATTTTTCACGAGCTGTAGATCCAGAAGGAGGTGCGACATTGATTGCTACAACGATTCCACCGGGAGCGAGTCCGAGTTCTTACGCCTATCGCAGCGTGACCGGCCGTGACCTGATTTCGATCCAGGACTTCTCGCCCGATGAGCTCGCCTGTGCGCTTGAGCTGGCAGCGTCGATGAAGGCGCGCCCGGCGGATTTCCGCGGGGTGCTGTCGGGCAAGCAGATCGTCCTGTTCTTCGAGAAGCCCTCGCTGCGCACGCGGCTGACCTTTGAGGCCGGCATCAACAGCCTGGGAGGCTCGTCGTTCTTCGTCGATCAGACGCAGTCGCGTTTGGGCGCTCGCGAGAGCCTGAGCGATGTGGCCCACAACCTCGAGCGCTGGATCGATGGGGTTGTGTTGCGCACCTTCGCGCATGAGACGGTCACCGCCATGGCGATGCACGCTTCCATCCCCGTGATCAACGCCCTCAGTGAGCAGGAACATCCCTGCCAGGCACTAGCTGACATGCTCACCTTGCAGGAGCACTTCGGAGATCTGCGCGGCGTGCGCCTCGCCTACGTTGGCGACGGTAACAATGTCGCGCATTCGTTGATGCTGGCAGCGGCCAGTCTGGGCGCGTCGATTTCGATTGGGACGCCTGCAGGATATGAGCCCGACCCTACGATCACCGAAACGGCCCGCGAACTGGCGGCGGCATCGGGTGCGCAGGTTCGCGTGAGTAACGATCCCATCGAAGCAGTCTCTGGCGCCGATGCCGTCTACACCGATGTGTGGGCCAGCATGGGCCAGGAAGAGGAAACGGCGGAGCGGCAACGGCTGTTTGCGCCTTATCAGGTGAATCAAAAGCTGTTCTCGCACGCCGCCAAACATGCGGTATTTATGCATTGTCTGCCGGCGCATCGTGGAGATGAGGTTGCGGCCTCGGTCATCGATTCGCCACGTTCCGTGGTCTTCGATCAGGCCGAGAACCGCCTGCACATCCAGAAATCGATTCTTGTTTTGCTGCTGGAAGGCGGTGCCCATCGCTTCCCGCCGAGGAGCGCCAATGCGTGAAAAAATCGTACTTGCTTATTCCGGTGGACTGGATACGTCCATCATCATTCCCTGGCTGAAAGAAAACTATGACTATGATGTGATCGCCTTCGTGGCCGATGTTGGGCAGGGTGACGACATCGAAGCAGTCGTGGAAAAGGCCTACGCCACGGGCGCGTGCAAGGTGATTGTCGAAGATCTGCGGCAGGAGTTCCTGACCGACTACGTTTTTCCGGCGATCCAGGCGGGAGCGGTTTACGAGCACAAGTACCTGCTCGGGACCTCGCTGGCGCGGCCGATCATTGCCAAGTATCAGGTCGAAGTCGCCTGGCGCGAAGGTGCGACGGCCGTGTCCCATGGCTGCACCGGCAAAGGCAACGACCAGGTGCGTTTCGAGCATGCCTATCAGGCGTTGGCGCCGGAGCTGAAGGTCATCGTGCCCTGGCGCGAGTGGACGCTGCAGTCGCGTGAGGACTGTCTGGACTACGCCGAGCAGCATGGTATTGCCGTCGCGCAGAGCCGCGAGAAGATCCACAGCCGCGACCGCAACCTGCTACACGTGAGCCACGAAGGCGGCGAGCTGGAAGATCCCAACAACGCGCCGTTGCCCACGACTTGGACTTGGACCAAGTCGCCGCAGCAAGCGCCCGACACGGTCGAGAAGGTGACCATCGAGTTCAAGCACGGCTTGCCGGTCGCGGTGAACGGGGTTGCGCTGGACGCGGTAGCGATTGTCGAAGTGCTGAACGAGATTGGCGCGCGCAACGCTATCGGCCGGGTTGACCTGGTCGAGAACCGCTTCGTCGGCATCAAGTCGCGTGGCTGTTACGAAACTCCGGGCGGAACGCTGTTGCTGGCTGCCCATCGCGAGCTGGAAGCGTTGTGTCTGGACCGGGACCTGGCGCACTTCAAGCAGCACATCGGGCTCAAGTATGCCGAAGTGGTGTACTTCGGATTATGGTTCACGCCGCTGCGCGAGTCGCTGCAGGCTTTCGTGCAGAGTTCGCAGGCGGACGTAAACGGCACGGTCACGCTGGCCCTTTACAAGGGAAACGTTGATGTTGCCGGACGCAAGTCGAACACGTCTTTGTATCGGCCGGACATTGCCAGCTTCACCATGGGCGCCGGCTACAACCAGAAAGATGCCGAGGGCTTCATCCGCATTCTCGGTCTGCCGGCGCGCTCGCGGGCCATCATTCACGCGGAGGTCGTGAAATGAAAATGTGGTCGGGGCGCTTCAGCCAGGGCCCCAACGCGGAGTTCGAGCAGTGGCAGCGGTCGTTTCCCTTCGACCGCGTGTTGCTGCCATACGAAGTGGCGGCCAGCAAAGCTCATGCCGCCGCGCTGGCGACGGCCGGCGTGTTGAACCATGATGAGCTGGCTACAACCCTTTTCGCGCTCGATCAGATCGGGCGCGAGGAACTGCCGGCGGCGGACGATCCGGCGATTGAGGACGTGCATCACTACGTCGAGACGCGCCTGGTCGAGCTGGCCGGCGAGGTTGGCTACAAACTGCACACCGGGCGCAGCCGCAACGAGCAGGTCGCAACTGACCTGCGCTTGTACGTGCGCGAGCAAATCGACACGGTCTGCCAATTGCTCATCGACTTGGTCGGCGAGTTTGTTAAGCAGGCGGAAGCGGCGGGCACCAATGCCATGCCGGCTTACACCCATCTGCAGCGCGCCGAGCCGGTGCTGGTTGCGCATTGGCTGCTGGCCTACGTCGAGATGTTCGTCCGCGATCTGGATCGGTTGAACGATTGCCGCGGACGGGTGAATGTTTGTCCGCTAGGTTCAGGGGCCGTGGCCGGCACGATTCTGCCACTCGATCGCGCAGCGATTGCGCAAGAACTGGGCTTCGCGGTGCCAACCGCAAATAGCATGGATGCCACGAGCGATCGCGACTTTGCCATCGAGTTCGTGCAGGCCCTGTCGTTGGTCGGGTTGCATCTGAGCCGGTGGGCCGAGGAATTCATCCTTTTCTCGACCACAGAGTTCGGCTTGGTGAAGCTGCCGGAGGAATTCTCCACCGGCAGCAGTGCGATGCCGCAGAAGAAAAATCCTGACGCGCTGGAGTTGATCCGCGGCAAGGCAGGCAAGGTATTTGCCGATGCGACGGCGTTGTTCATCGGCGTGAAGGGGCTGCCCCTGGCTTACAACAAGGACCTGCAGGAGACGCAGCAACCCGTCTTGGCGGCGGCGCAGCAGGTCGCCAGCATGGTCCGCGTGGCCACCGGCTTCATGACTGCGGTCGAATTCAATTACGGACGAATGGAGCAGGCGGCCAGTTGTGGCTTCATGAATGCCCAAGCCGCGGCGGCCTATCTGGTGCGCCAGGGAATACCGTTTCGCCGGGCGCACGAACTTATCGGCAAGGCGGTGCGCCTGTGTGTAGAACAAAGTTGCGAACTTGAGCAACTGTCGAAAGACGACTATGCGCTCTGCGGCATTGACGCCGGCGAGCAGTTCTATAACGCGCTGACACTGAACGCGGTGTTGGCCCTTCACAATGTCCAGGGAGGTACGGCCGCGGTACGCGTGCGCGAGGCCTTACAGACGACCAAAGAAAGACTATCCCCGTACGTAGGAGTCGCCCATGCATGCACGTAGCGCCAAACTTCCCGACGCTTTCGCCATTGAGCACTTGATTCAGGTCCACATCGGCGACGGCACGCTGTTGCCGCGCCCTTTGTCGGAGATTTGCGAGAACATCCGCGACTTCACGGTGGTAGAGAATGAGGGTGAGATCGTGGGCTGCGGCGCGTTGCATCTTTATGGACTGCATCTGGCCGAGATCCGCTCGATCACGGTGACCGGCAAGTCGAAAGGCAAGGGCGCGGGCCGGATTCTAATTGACGCTCTGCTGAAAGAGGCGCGGCGCCAGAGCGTGACCTGCGTCTGCCTGTTCACCCGCATTCCAGATTTCTTTGGCCGCATGGGCTTTCAGGTAGTCGAAAAGGAAGCGCTGCCGGACAAGCTGCTCAAAGACTGCATGAAATGCACTCGCCGGAACGCTTGCGATGAGATTGCGATGTACATGGGCACGCTGCCGAAGGTCGCGGGCATTTCCCGCCGGCCGCGCGCCGCCCAAGAATACGTACAGATCGCGAGGCAGCAGGCATAGCTACTTCAGATATGGCAGCAGCTCCTTGAACTGTGGCGTGCCGGAGCAGCGCAGCAGCTCATACATCATCATCTCGGTGGATGAAATCACCGCGCCGGCGGCCTTCATGCGGTCGAGTCCGATCGTCCAGTTCCACTCCGCGCGCGAGCCTACCGCGTCGGAGGCGACGTGTACCAGATAGCCTTCATTGAGCGCGCCCAGCGCCGTCTGCATCACGCAGATGTGCGCTTCCATGCCACACAGCAACACGGTGTTGCGATTCCCCGGTAGCGACTTCAGTCCAGAACGAAATTGATCGCTGCCAAAGCAACTGAACTCCAACTTGTCGACGGCCGGCACGTCCGTCAGTAGCGACGCAATCTCGGGCACGATCGAGCCGAGGCCCTTTGAGTACTGGGTGGTCGCCATCACCGGAATCGACAGGATCTTCGCCAGCCGCACCAGCAACTGCGAATTCTTGACCAGCGTTTCTTTATTGAAGATGGGGGGCAGCAGCTTCTGCTGGATGTCGACTACGACCAGCGCGCAGCGCTCGGCTTCCAGCGGCCGGCGGGCGACTGCGGTCGCGTCGGTGGAAAGTGCGACAGTTNNTAGTTTATTCGGTTTTGCTAGCGCTTTGTTCCACCACAAACTTTCTTTTCAGTCGCGACACAGTCTCTGAAGGCCGTCCCCTTCGAGAAGCCGACTTAATCAGAGTCTCCTTAGTAGTTACACAGATTCTTATTGTACGGGCTGGTACACCGTCCAGCCGCGTTGGCGCGCGATCTGCTCCAGGTCGGGATTGGGATTCACGCAGAACGGATACTTCGCCATCTCCAGCATCGCCTGATCGTGCACGGAGTTGCCGAAAACCGCTTCCATCGGCTTTTCAATGACCTCGCGAATGGCGACGGCCTTCAGTTCATCGGTGGGCACGCGGATGAGGCGATCGGTAACGCAACCCCCTTCGACGTGAACGCAGGCCGCCAGAATGTGATCAGGCTCGATTCCGAAGCGTTCGGCTCCGGCTTCTACCACCCAGTTGTTGGTGGAAGAAACCGCCCAGAGTTCGCAGCCTTGCTGCTTCAGGCGTAACGTCAACTCCTGCAGCTCGGGAAAAATACGGTGGCTCACCACCTCGTCGAAGAACTCCAGCGCCGCTCGTTGCAGTACTTCGTGCGAGACGCCGCAGTTGAGGGTGACCATCTCGCCGCACATCTGCTCTTCGTTCACCTTGCCAATTTCGTATTCTTTGTAGCGAGCGCGGGCCCAGTCGCCAATTTCGCGGCTGACGATACCACGCTCGATCTCCCAATAGAAAAAGTCAGCTCCGGCGTCGCCGCTCCACAGTGTTCCATCGCAGTCGAAGACGGCAATCGAGGGCTTGAGCGCGAGCACCGATTCCACAAATTGGTTGGCTTGGCCGCGGAGATCGGTCGCCGTCAAAACTGCTTCTCCGACGAAATCATCTCAGCTTTCGACAGGCGCTCGTAATCTTCCGGAGTGTCGATGTTGGCGGCCACCCGGGCGTCGTCTACAGGGAGGTAGAGCACGTGCTTCTGACACTCATGCTCAACCTCGCGGGCGGTCGCCTCCGGCGGCGCGTGGTGGAAAGCTTCAATCATCTCGCGCCCGACAAGGATGGGATGACCGTGCGCCAACTCCTCACCTCGCTTAACTTCCGGGACCACCGCCCAAATGTTGGGACCGGCATCGAGGAAGGCCTGGTGCAATTGCTTCAGCGTCCTGGGGAGCACCGGCGGCCGGTCGATCAAGGCAACGAATGCCGCATCGCGCCCATGATTCAAGACCTCCTGCAGGCCGACCAGCAGGGAACTGAATTGTCCCTGCTCGGGATGCCGGTTGACGACCAGAAACGCCCCGTGCGCATAGGCTACGGGCGTGAGCGTCGGCGCATTGTTGCCGGCAACGACAATCACCAGGTCGGTATGAGCTTGAAGCAGATCGATGGTAGCGCCGAGAAACGTGTTGGCGACCGGCGTCCCTTCAGCAACCGGCGGCCAGGGGAGCAGGGCCTTGTCGCGGCCCATGCGAGTGGAAAAGCCGGCCGCCAGGACCACGCCGCAGATACTTGGTGACAGGGCCATGTCTTGAAGATACCAAAGCGCGGTGTCGCGGGCCAGTGACACGCCTCACCGTTTCCATACCGCGATATACTGATTTTCGAGGATGGTTGTGAGTTCTCTGCAAAAAACGTTTTACATTGAGACTTTCGGCTGCCAGATGAACTTCCACGACTCCGAAAAAGTCGTGGGGACGCTCATCTCCGAAGGCTACGCGCAGGTGCAGCGCGAGGAAGACGCCGACCTCATCTTCTACAACACCTGCTCCATTCGCGATAAAGCCGAGCAGAAGGTCTTCCATCGCCTGGCCGACGTCAAGAAGCTGCAGAAGGAAGGGAAGCGCTTCGCCGTACTGGGCTGCGTCGCTCAGCAGGAGGGCGAGAAGATCTTCGAACGCGCTCCCTACGTCTCCATGGTCGCAGGCTCGGCTTCATACCATAATCTGCCCGCGATGCTGGTGCAGATCGAGGCCGGGGCGACCCGCGTCACCGGACTTGACGATCGCGAGACCGACCAGACGTTCGAGACCGAGTTCACCGCGCGCACCAATCCGCACCGGGGATACATCACCATCATCGAAGGCTGCGACAAGTTTTGCGCCTATTGCGTGGTGCCCTACACGCGCGGCAAAGAGCGCAGCCGCACTTCGCAGTCCGTGGTTGACGAAGCCAAACGCATGACCGATGCCGGTTACACCGACATTCAGCTGCTGGGGCAAAACGTGAATTCCTACCGCGATCCGGCGGGGAAGAAGAGCTTCGCCGAATTGCTTACGGCCGTCGGCGAGTTGCCGGGCATTCGTCGGGTGCGCTTTACCACGTCGCATCCGCGCGACTTCACCAAAGACATTATCGACGCCATTGACGCCGTGCCGGCGCTTTGCGATCACGTGCATCTGCCGGTGCAGAGCGGCTCGTCGCGGGTGTTGCAGTCGATGTTCCGGGAGTACACGCGCGAGCAATATCTGGAGCGCATTGCCTGGATGAAGGCGATCCGCAATAAAGAAATCAGCATCACGACCGATGTGATTGTTGGCTTCCCGGGCGAAACGGAAGCGGAGTTCGGCGAGACACTCAGCTTGCTCGACGAGGTAGGCTATGATGGCGTCTTCTCGTTCAAGTATTCGCCACGGCCGAATACGCCATCGCTGCAATACATTGACTCCGTCGCGGAAGGCGAGAAATCGCGCCGTCTGCAGGGCCTGCAGGAGCATCAGCGAGAACTGCAGAGAGCAAGTTATAGCAGACACTTAGGGCAAACTCTTGAGGTGATGGTGGAAGGGAAAAATGGGGCACGCGGCCAAATTATCGGCCGCACTTCGCAGAACAAGACCTTGAACTTCGTCACCCACGATCAGCGCCAGCCGGGCATCGGAGATTACGTGCAGGTGGAAGTTACGCAAGTATTTCCCAACAGCCTGTTAGGGAAAATGGTGGGGTGAACATCCACAAAGAGGTTGCGCTGCGTACGCTAGTGGGAGTATCAAGGGGCAAGTACCGGGAGGGACCACGATGGAAATCGAAATGAAAATTCGCGGGCTGATGATGGATCCGGTGACCAACATGCCCATCGTGGTGCTGAAAGACCAAGGCAGCGACACCGTATTGCCCATCTGGGTGGGCGTCTACGAAGCCAATGCGATCGCGCTGGAGATCGAAAAAGTCGCCACGCCACGCCCCATGACGCACGACCTGCTGAAAAATCTCCTGGTCGGCCTGGAGACCATGGTGCGCAAGGTGGTGGTCACGGAACTGCGTGACGATACTTTCTTCGCCGTGATCTGGCTGGAGCGCGAGGGGCAGACCATCAGCATCGACTCGCGTCCGTCGGACGCGCTGGCGCTGGCCTTGCGCATGGATTGTCCCATCTTCGTTGAGGACGACGTACTGAAAAACAGCAAGCTGGCCAATACCGTCAACGACCGGGTGTCGGGTGACGAGCTGCGCAAATGGCTGGAGAACCTTGGCGAAGATGACCTGGGCCGCTACAAGATGTGAGGAAATCAGCCGTTAGCAGTTGGCAATTAGCATTTAGCCAGTATCGGCCGATGCTAAGTGCCAACGGCTAATTGCTAAGGAAGCTCTGATTAAGTCTGGGCCTTCGAAGGGGACGGCCTTCGGGCCGTCCGTAAATGCCCGTTATAAAGGCTGGGCTTTAGCTCCTGAGGCACTCCCACCTGGGCTTAATCAGACCTTCCCTAACTGCCGCCTTTCCCCCATGCCTGATCCTGCCGAGCAACTGCAACGCATCTATGTCGCTGGATTTGAACTGCAAACCTTCGATCGCTATCCCAACTCAATCGGAGTCATTCGCGATGGCTGCATCGCGTTGCTAAGGGCGACGCCGGTCGGCTTGCAGATGGTGGGGGCGCCCGGCTGGCGCATGGGCGAAGTGCTGGGCGTGCTGGTCGAGAAGGACGGCAAGCAAGTCTTTCAGGCGAAGTCCGAAGTAGTGGAAGCGACAGCGGAGAGGCTGGAGATGCGGCGCAAGTTCAAGTTGGAATTGGAAGAATTACTGACGGCAACAGCGTGAAACGACCCGCGCCGAGCCTCACCTGATGATGTTCACTGGATAAAGTTGAAGCTGGGAATCAACGGTGATGAGGGTTGCATTCTCCTCCAGACACTGCGCTACCAGCAGGCGATCGAACGGGTCGCGATGATGCAGGGGAAGTTTTTCCAACGTTGCCAGATGGGAAAGCTGGATCGGAAGAACGCCAATCCTGTGCTTGACGAGCTGCCGCTGCAGGTAAGGTGCTAGGGGAACCGGCATTACGAACTTGCCAATCCCAACCTTGATTGCGATCTCCCATGCGCTGGCTATGCTTACGAGGACTTCGTTGGCGGAATCCTGAATCGTTTCGACGGCCCTCGCGGACAGCCGGCCAGGGTCGGAGATGGCCCATAGGAAAACATGGGTATCGAGGAGCACCTTCAACGATAAAAGTCCTCTTCGATCTCGGGAGGCAGTGGCGCATCGAAGTCGTCGGACACGGTGAACTCGCCCTTGGCTAGGCCCAGGGGACGCCGTGCTTTGTGGCTCTTGATGGGGACGAGCCTAGCCACCGGCTTACCCGCCTTGGCAATGATGATCTCCTCGCCTAGAGCAACCCGCTGCAGCAACTTGGACAGATGCGTCTTGGCCTCATGGATATTGACTTTCATAGTCGTAAAATAGACTAAGGCATGGACTAAGTCAATGTCGCCAGGCCTGATCCGCCGCTGGGCAGGTCCTAGCGAAAGACGACAAGCTCGCCAGTAAGGGGATCGAGCTTGGGATGGGCGGCGGTTCCTTGCGGGAGCTTACCGTCAAAGCAGCAGAGCATGAGGCAATCGTTGAAGATCAGGCAGTTCGGGGAGATCTAGCTGTTTGATGACTGGCGGAGGCGCATGTTACCGCCCGTTCATTGCAGTTAACATAATATCTGTTATCGGACATTATCACTGTCCAGCGATATTTAATCCTGAGTAACGGCTTGCCCTCAAATCAGCACAACCTTGGGATGAAACAGCGTCCCTGCCACTCGGCTGGCGAGGCAGACCAGCTCGGTTTGTCCGGCAAAGACCTTGACCCACTTGGAGCGCGACATCTCTGGCAGGTTGACGGTGCGGCCGTGGCGAATCTTGGCGATGTCCTCGTCGGTTGCGGTCACGCACGGAATCTCTGGCAAGACCAATCGTGGATGGAACAGCAGCTCGTCGATACCGCCGCGGGCGCAGACTTCGGCGATCTCCTCAAGCGGGTGACTTTGATCGATCGTGAATTCGGCCACGGCAGTCCGGCGCAGGCTGGCGAGGTGCGCCCCGATGCCGAGCTTCTGTCCCAATTCGTGGGCTAGGCTGCGGACGTAGGTTCCCGACGAAACCCGGCAGTGGAATGTAACCAGGTCGCCCTCAAGCCCGTCGACGGTGAATTCCTTGACCTCGACCTCGACTGGCCGCAGCTCGACTTCCTGCTTCTTGCGAGCAAGCTTGTAGGCGGGAACGCCTTTGATCTTCTTGGCCGAGAACGGAGGCGGGGTCTGCTGAATTAAGCCGACGAAACCTGCCGATAACGCCAGTATTTCTTCAAGTAGTACATTAACTATGCGCGCCGGGCCTTCGGGCTCGCCATCCGCGTCATAGGTGTCGGTCGCAACCCCCAGCCGGATGGTCCCTTGGTAGGCTTTTTCGGAGGCCGAATAGAACTGGCAAAGCCGGGTCATGCGTCCCAGCACCAGCGGGAGGACACCGGTTGCCATAGGGTCGAGCGTGCCCAGGTGGCCAATGGAGCGCTCGCCCAAAAGGCGACGGGCCTTGGCCACAACATCGTGTGACGTCCATCCTGCCGGTTTATCGACGACCATCACACCGTTAAGTGGCATCCTTCTGCTATCGTGGAGGTTCAAAGGTGGTTTGGTCAAATCTTCGGTAACGGCTCGTCGCCGAGCCAACAAACGGAAGCCGCTTCCCTGCTAAACCAGCGGTAACGCCAGATATGATTCCGCTGAAAGACGACGCGCCCCGCATCGGCACTCCTTATGTGAACTATGTGCTGATTGTGGTGAACTGCCTGGTGTTTCTGTTCGAGGTTTGGATCGGCCCTAGCGGCCGCCAGAGCCTGGTTTTCGTCTTTGGCATGGTGCCTGCCCGTTTCACCGTTGTCCTTTTCAACCACGGCTATGTGCCATGGGACCTCATCTCCAGCCTCGGCACGCGCTATGTCCCGACCATGGCGGCCATCGTTCCCGTCTTCACCTCGATGTTTCTGCACGGGTCGTGGCTGCACATCATCTTCAACATGTGGGCGCTGTGGATTTTTGGCGACAACGTCGAAGACTACCTTGGACATTCGTTGTACCTGGTGCTCTACCTGGTCTGCGGGGTTGCGGCGGCGCTGCTGCACACGCTGTTCAACATCGGCTCGACCGTGCCCACCGTGGGCGCCAGCGGGGCGATCGCGGGCGTGATGGGCGCCTACTTCGTGCTTTATCCGCGAGCACGCGTCCTGACCCTGGTGCCGCTGTTCTTTGTGTTCTTCATGTGGCTGCCGGCTTGGGTCGTGCTGGGCTACTGGTTCATTGCGCAATTTCTGAGCGGAGCCGCTACTTCAATCTCAACCCATGGGGCAGGCTCCAGCGGGATCGCCTTCTGGGCCCACGTGGGGGGATTCGTGGCCGGAGTTTTGCTCATCAAGCTCTTCCCTGCCCGCACGCGACGTTATCACTACGGGCTGTAAGGCTACTTTTCGCTCTTCGCTTTTCGCTCTTCGCCTTTCGCTCCTGGTTTGTCTAGCATCTCAGAACGTCGTCCCACGGATTGATGATCGCTCGTGATCAGTTCAAGAGAAAACAATTCATGCGCCAATTCAAGAAGCGAATAGCGAAGAGCGAAAAGCTTCCTTACAACGCGCCGGCGGTCGGATCCAAGCATAGCTCTGACGGATTGACGTTAGGCGGCAGCAGCGCCGCGTAGAGCACGGCCTGGGCCACGCTGTTCACGTCGATCATGCGCTCGCGGGGAGCGTTGGGCATGATCTGGTCCCACATGCCGGTCGCGGTCGCGCCCGTCATCAACGCCATCACGCGGATGCCACGCGGGACCAGCTCTTCGCGCAGCGATAGTGTGAAACCGAGGGCGCCACGTTTGGCCGCGCTGTAGGTGGCATAGTTGGGAAAGACCTGCTTGGCGGCCGCCGACAAATTGTTGACGATGGTTGCGCCCGCCTTCATCAGCGGCAGCGCTGCGCGCGTGCACAGAAAGATGCCGGTGAGGTTGGTCTCGATCACGTCGTGCCACAACTCCAGTGAAGTGTCCTCCACCGACAATACAGGCTGAGTGATGCCGGCGTTGTTCACCAGAATGTCTACCTTGCCGAAACGCTGTTTCACCTCGGCGAACAAAGATGCTACCGACTCGGAATCGCGAACATCGCAGGCGACAGGAATGATCTGCGACGATTTTGTCTGCGCAACGGCTGATTTGGCAAGTTGTGCCGCAGCTTTTTTCAGAGCTGCGAGGTCCCTACCGGTGATGACCAGGTTGCAACCTTCGGCGGCAAGAGTCCGCGCGATGGCATAGCCGATGCCTCGGCTGCCGCCGGTGACGACGGCAACTTTTCCGCGCAACCGCGCGCGGCCCCATGATCGGGGGATGGAATTTGTTGTGCTCTTGGACTGCGGCTTCTTCGCAGTCATCGATTAGATTCCGTTGCCGTTCTTGGCGTGAATCAGAGAGAGAAACTCCTGCCGCGTTTGTTGGGCCCGGAAGGCGCCTAGCATCGACGAAGTGACGGTGGCTGAATGTTGCTTCTCGACGCCGCGCATCATCATGCAGAGGTGCCGCGCTTCGATGACCACGCCAACTCCCAGCGGCTGAATCACCTTCTGGATGGTTTCCGCAATTTGCACGGTGATCCGCTCCTGCACCTGCAGACGGCGGGCGAAGACTTCCACCAGGCGAGCGACTTTGCTCAGTCCGATGACCTTGCCTTTGGGGATATAGGCGACGTGCACTTTGCCAAAAAAGGGCAGCATGTGGTGCTCGCACAGGCTGAACATCTCAATGTCCTTTACGATCACCATTTCGTCATAGTCAACGCTGAACAGCGCGCCCTGCAGGATTTGCTCAGGGTCCTCGCGATAGCCTTTGGTGAGATCTTGCAGCGCCTTGGCGTAACGCTGCGGTGTCTGCAGCAAGCCTTCGCGCTCGGGCTGTTCGCCCAGGCGGACCAGCATCTCGCGCATCAGTTCGTCGAGGCTGGCGCTGGTGATGGTCGGAGTTGCGATCAGGTCTTTCATAAGTCAGCAATTAGCATTTAGCAATTAGCAATTAGCAATTNNCAATTAGCAATTAGCAATTAGCATTTGGCACTTAGCAGTCAGCCAATGCCCCATTCTAGGGCCTCTTTTTGCCCAGCAAGGCTCTCTGATCAAGTCCGCCGTGTCGAAGGGGACGGCCTTTAGGCCGTCCGTAACTGACGCAAACTCATCGCGGCTTCAGCCCCTGCGGGACCTCGCCGTGACTTGATCAGAGTTACCCTAGATTCTCAATTCGGCTCCGCCGGCGTACTCAAAACTGTTCATCATGGTTTCTTCCAGCCGCACCTTTTCAAGATGAGCAGCCTTAAAGCTTTGCTTCAAAATGTTGAAGATGACTTCACTCAAGTTCTCTGTTGTCGGCACCACTGATTTGAACTCGGCGCGCACATTCAAGTTCTGGTGATCGAAGCGCTCGATGATTTCGCGTTGCACCGCTTCATCCAAATCGACCAGGTTGCAAATCATGCCAGTCTTGGGATCGACCTGTCCGCTCACCGTGACTTGCAGCGCATAATTGTGTCCGTGTCCATGCGGGTTATTGCACTTGCCATAGACGGTACGATTCTCCGCCTCCGACATTCCGTCATTGTGCAGCCGGTGCGATGCGGAAAAGATGTAGCGCCGCGTGAGATGGGCTTTCATGCTTCTCCGTAGAAATCGACGAACAGGTCGGGCAGTTCGTACACCCGCACGCGGTGCAACTTCGCCACGTTGAGCTTATTTTGCAGCCGGTGCCAAATGGCGATGGCCAGGTTCTCGGTCGTGGGAATCTGGTGAAAGAATTCCGGAACTTCCTTATTGAGATGACGATGATCGAGAGCCTCGAGCACCTCGCGATTCAAGATTTCCTTTAACTCTTTCAGATCGACCACGAAGCCAGTCTTGGGATCAACCTCGCCCTTCACCGTGACTTCCAGGGTGTAGTTATGGCCATGTCCGTTCAGGTTGGCGCACTTGCCGAAGACGCGCTGGTTCTCTTCCGCCGTGAATTCGGGATTATGGTAATAGTGCGACGCAGAAAACTCACACTTCCGGGTAAGGTAGACCATAAGCTCCTGAAACTATGACTCGTGACCTGATTCCGCCGGCCCCACGCTCGGCAGCTCGATCAGTTGGGCCTTCGCAGTTGTGCCGTATTCGCGTCCCTTCCAACGCACCGAGCCTCGCCTATGAGAGATGTTGGAGTTGCACAAAAGTATCGCGAAAAGCGGCAGCCCGAAAATCGCGAGGCTGCTGGAAAGCCAGTCAAAATGCGCTCGCCGGATGCGCTCCATCAGGAACAGTAGAAGCGCGATTGCCACAGCCGCTGCTATGCCAGCTCTGGTCTTCTCGCCTTGAATGAATTTCAATGCCGCGATCACAACACAAACCGCAATCCCCGCGAACTCCAGCAGCCGGCTCAAGGCCAGCCTTCGGGGATGGGGAAACAGCAGCACCAGGTTCTTGGTCCAGCCTTCCCACATCTGCGGAAAGCTGCGATACATGCGTGCGCTAACCACGTCCGACAAACGGAAATGCAAACTATGTCCAGTCCGTTTTACCAGCCTGGCTAGTTCCAGGTCCTCCAGAATAGCTCCCGCCACCGCGGCATGTCCGCCAACAGCATCGTAAACATCGCGCCGAACCAGCAAGTACTGGCCATTGGCCGCAGCCACCGGCGACTGCGGATCGCAGACATCCTGCGGCCGATAGGTCATCGCCAGCTCGGCAAAGATCACCGGCATCAGGGCGCGCTCGGCGAAGCTGTGCACCTCCTGCTTCGGCGAGTACGAGAGTAGGGCCGCATCGCACGCCTTGGCCTCCTGCAATCCACGTGCGATCGAGTCGGTTGCGTGCCGGGTGTCGGCATCGGTGAAGAGCAGCCACTTGCCTTTTGCGATTTTCGCGCCGCTCCAAACTGCATTGCACTTGCCCGTCCAGTCCGGCGGCAGAGGATCGGCCATAATCACGCGAACCGGAAAGCTCTCCGCAATCGCACGCGTCCCGTCGGTCGAGTGGTCGTCCACCACGATGATCTCGCAGTCTGCCCCGGCTTGTCCGACAAGGCTGCGGAGACAATCCGCGAGACCAACCTCCTCGTTCCGCGCAGGAACGATGACCGAGACCTCGGGGGCGTCGTCTGCCTCCACGAAAGTTGCACCATCGAGTTGGGTGTGGTGAGCCACGACGATTGCCATCTCGACTATTATAAGAGGGTGAAGCGTTTTTCATTTTCTGCCTTGGTCATCAGCCTGTTTCTGCTGACCGGCTGCAGCAGCGGCTCGCACCCTCCCCGCATCGGCAACACTGCTCCCGATTTCACCATTACCGATTCGCAGCGGACGGTCGCCCTCAGCCAACTGCGCGGCAAACCGGTCGTGCTGAATTTCTGGGCGACCTGGTGTCCGCCATGCATCGAGGAGATGCCATCGCTGGTGCAGTTGCAAAAGCAGATGGGAGACAAAGTTACCATCCTGGCGGTCAGCGAAGACGCGGATGAGGGCGCCTATAGGCAATTTGTCCGCGATCACGGGGTCGATCTGTTGACCGTCCGCGATACCCAGCAGAAAAACGAAATCTATGGCACCTTCAAGTTCCCGGAAACGTTCATCATCGGTCGCGACGGAAAGATCGTGCGCAAATTCATCGGCGCCACCGACTGGACCTCGCCCGACATCGTGGACTATCTCAACAAGCTGTAAGAATGTTTCGCGCGGAAAACGGAGTGGCCAGTTGGCCTCTCCTGGGTGGTCTGCGCGTCACAGCCGTTTAGTAGTGCCTGAAGTTCACTTCGACATTGATCTGGGCCGCGACCGGCTTGCCGTCTTTCATGGCAGGTTCAAGTTTCCAGTTGCGAACTGCCTCAATCGCCTTCCGATAGACGCGGTTTTTTTCGCTCCCTATAATGAACAGATAGCTTGCAGCAGTTTCCTAATCCAGTAATCGGCAGGCGGGAGAAATACGGAGTGCCGCTCGATCTGAAAGCAACGCTGAATCTGCCCAAAACCGACTTCTCCATGAAGGCGAACCTGCCCAAGAACGAGCCCAAAATGCTCGCCCACTGGGAGGAAACCCAGATCTACGACCGCATTCGTGAGGCGCACCGGGGACAGCCGATTTACGTCTTGCACGATGGTCCGCCTTATGCCAATGGCCCGGTCCACCTCGGCACCGCCCTCAACAAAACCCTGAAGGATTTTGTCGTAAAGTCGCGCAGCATGAGCGGCTTCGACGCCCCTTACGTGCCTGGATGGGACTGCCACGGGCTGCCCATCGAGATCAAGGTTGATGATTTGCTGGGCCGCAAGAAGCTCGACATGGATCCGCTCGCCGTACGCGAGGAGTGCCGCAAGTATGCGCAGAAGTTTCTTGATCTGCAGCGCTCGCAGTTCAAGCGGCTGGGCATTCTAGGCCGCTGGGAGCAACCCTACTCCACTATGGACCCGCAGTACGAGAGCGTGGTGTTGCAGACGTTTTACTCCTGCTATGAACAGGGACTGGTCTACAAGGGCCTGAAGTCGGTCTACTGGTGCGTGCACGATAAGACCGCGCTGGCCGAGGCGGAAGTCGAATATGAGATGCACACCAGTCCCAGCATCTGGGTACGGTATCCGCTCACCAGCGATCCGGCGAAGATCGACTCGCGTCTTACTAGTAAGACGAGTGAGCCTAATCTTACTAGTAAGACGAACGTCGCCACCATCATCTGGACCACAACACCCTGGACGCTGCCGGCCTCGATGGCAGTGACTTTTGCGCCCAATGCCGAGTATGTCGCGCTCGCTGCCGGCGAATGGATCTACATCGTCGCCAAGGAGCTGGCGCAACAGACAATCGAGAAATGCTCGCTGGGCGAAGTAAGGGAGTTGGCAACGTTCCCCGGATCGAAGCTGGAGTATGCGACCTTCGCGCATCCCTTCCTCGATCGCAGCGTTCTGGGAGTGCTGGGCGACTACGTCACCATGGACACCGGCACGGGCGCAGTGCATACCGCGCCGGCCCACGGGGCTGACGACTTCAACACCGGCGTTAAGTACGGCATCGACCTGCAGTGCAACGTGGATGACGGCGGCATCCTGCGCAACGGATTGCCGGAATACCAAGGTCAGCAGGTGTTCAAAGCTAATCCGCTGATTGTCGAGCTGCTGAAGAGCCGCGGCGGGTTGCTGGGTTTCGAAAGAATTGAACATTCGTATCCGCATTGCTGGCGCTGCCACAATCCCATCATCTTCCGCGCCACCGAGCAGTGGTTCATCGCCATGGAAGGCAAGCTGCAACCGGCGCCGGAGCACGCTGAAGGCGGCACGCTGCGCTCGCGGGCGCTGGAGGAAATCAAGAAGGTCAAGTGGGACCCGGCCTGGGGCCAGGAGCGCATCTCGAACATGATCGCCACTCGCCCGGATTGGTGCATCTCGCGCCAGCGCATCTGGGGCGTGCCCATCGCGGTCTTCCAGTGCGGCGACTGCAACGACTTTTTGAACGATCCCACGGTGAATCGCATCGTGGTCGAGCTGTTCGCGCACCAAGGAGCCGACGCCTGGTATCGCTCCTCAGCAGAAGAAATTCTGCCTGCTGGGACCAAGTGTGCCAAGTGCGGCAGCAGCAAGCTTCGCAAGGAGATGGACATCATCGATGTATGGTTCGAGTCGGGATCGAGCCAGGCTGCCGTGCTGAGCCGCGAGGGACTTCCCTGGCCCGCCGACCTGTACATGGAGGGCGGCGATCAGCATCGCGGCTGGTTCCACTCTTCCCTGCTGTGCGCGGTCGCGACCAAAGGCGCAGCGCCGTATCGCGAAGTGGCCACGGTCGGATGGACCCTCGATCCCCAAGGCCGCGCCATGCACAAGTCGCTGGGCAACACCGTCGATCCGGTAGAGATCGCCGACAAGCTGGGCGCGGAGATCGTGCGGCTGTGGGTCGCCTCGGTTGATTTTCGCGAGGACGTGATGGCCTCCGACGAGCTGATGCAACGCATCGCCGACAGCTATCGCAAGATTCGCAACACGTTTCGCTATATCCTGGGCAATCTTGAGGGCTTCGATCCAGAGCGCGACAGCGTCGGGTTTGCGCAAATGCATTCCCTCGACCAGTACATCCTGCTGCGCGCCGCGGAAGTCACGAAAGATGTCCGCGAACACTACGACACCTTCACGTTTCATCGGCTGTATCAGCGGCTGAAGGATTTCTGCATCGTCGATCTGAGCGCGATCTACTTTGATGTTCTGAAAGACCGGCTTTACACCTCGGCCCCTAAGTCGGTGGCGCGGCGCTCGGCGCAGACCGCGCTGTGGCGATTGGGTGATGCGCTGGCGCGGCTGCTGGCTCCGGTGACAAGTTTCACCTCGGAAGAGGTTTGGGGTTTTCTACCAACCATGCCGGGAAGGCTGGACAGTGTGCACTTGATGCTGTTCCCTGCTCCGCAAGAGCTGACCGGCCGGCTGCCAGAGGGTTTTGATGTGGCCGCGAAGGAAAGTGAGTGGCAGACGTTGCTCTCGGTGCGTGACGAGGCTCTCAAAGTGCTGGAGGCGGCACGCGCCGAAAAACGTATCGGCAGCAGCCTGGAAGCGCAGGTCCGTCTCGCCGCTCCGGAAGGTATCTATCCCGTGCTGGAGCGTTATCGCGATCAGTTGCGCTATCTATTTATCGTTTCGGATGTGGTGTTGGAGAAATCAACAGCCAGCAATGGCGACACTGGGCTGATAATTACCGTCAACAAGGCTGCGGGCCAGAAGTGCGAGCGCTGCTGGAACTACTCGATCCATGTGGGTGAAGACAAGAATTATCCGACGGTATGCGAGCGCTGCAGCGCAGTCTTGTCGGAAATCGAAGCGGCGACCGCTGCTGGTTAGATTGTGAAGACGTGCTGCGCCCTGCTTCTTTCGGCGGCGCGGCAGCGTCTAACAGGAGAGGTCAATTTGGCTGGGCATGAACGGTAGCACACAGCGACGACACGCCATGCGCAAGTATTTCTTCCTGATCGCGGCCATCGTAGTACTCATGGACAGGCTCGCCAAGTGGGCAGTGGCGACCAATATTCCATTGCATGACAGCGTCGTCGTCATCCCCGGTTTCTTTCACCTGACCCACGTGCAAAACACCGGCGCCGCTTTCGGACTCTTCGCCGAGTCGTCCGCACAATGGAAGGTGGGCGCCTTAGTGAGTTTTTCTGTCATCGCGCTGGTGATTGTCTCCGCATTGCTGTGGAAGAACAGCCATTGCCTCAGCACCACGACCATCGGGTTGTCGCTCATCCTGGGTGGGGCGACCGGCAACTTGTGGGACCGCATGGTGAGCGGGCACGTAGTCGACTTTCTGGATTTCTACGTCGGCAGCTATCACTGGCCGGCCTTCAATGTCGCCGATAGCGCCATCGTGATCGGCGCAATCCTGCTGGTGTCGGAAATAGTCTTCGCCAAATCGGCCAATGAGACGGTGAAAACCAGCGGGTGAATCAACTGTGAGCTCGGAGAGTAATCCAAGGATCCGCCACAGGTTCCGGACTCCTTTGCAGAACGCCGCACCGCACAGCGGCGATTCTAGTGGGCGTCAGTCTGACATTTCCAACAGGGACCACGGTCCGTTCGGCCAACACCCTAGCCGTGCAGCGGCAATTCCAGTAGTGCACGGACCGATATTTCAGTAGGGATTAAAGCCAGACCAGCCGACGACCTAGCCGCGCAGCGGCGGGATGAGGTTAGCCCGGCGCGGGAGCGCCGGGTTGGGACCAGCCTAGGAACCCAAGCCGCAGAGCGGCGACACGTCTTTAGGTGATGGATCTCACGGACGCGACCAGAGGATCAAAATATTCTCCAACCATGGCGGACACCTACACCAAGATACTGGTTCACTGCGTCTTCAGTACAAAAGGTCGCCGTCCGCAGATTCTTGAACCGGAAAAGCTATGGTCCTATCTTCGCGGAATCGCTCGCAATCGCGGCGCCGATACCCTGGCGATTGGTGGCACTACGAATCATGTGCATGTTCTTCTGACGCTTCCGTCGAGTTTGACGGTGGCGCAGCTGATGCGAGACCTGAAGGCAAATTCATCCCGCCACCTGAACGAACAAATGAGCGGCTTTGCCTGGCAGGACGGCTACGCCGCTATCAGCGTGAGCCCCTCGCAAGTGGAAATAGTAAGAAAGTATATCGAGACGCAGGAACTACATCATAGCAAGCGGACTTTCGAGGAAGAGTACATCGCGATGCTTGACAAGTCGGGAATGGAGCATTCTCCCGACTATGTCCTGGGGTAGTGTCGCCGCTCTGCGGCTCGCCTCCCGTTGTCCTCGTTTCCCGGCGCTCCCGCGCCGGGCTAACCCCATCCCGCCGCTGCGCGGCTAGGTTCTAACTAGTACATACAGCCTGCCACAGATGGAGTTCAGCCCGTTGTGGGACCATCGCCAAAAAGGGATACCCGGGATTCAACGGGCGTGGGTACCGTCAAATCAGTTGCTGACGGCTGACAACCTCTTACGGCGTCCCGTACACCCGCTTGTAGACTTCGGCGTTGCGCACGATGGCTTGCACATACTCGCGGGTTTCGGTGAAGGGGATGGACTCGACAAATTCGTCGATGTCGCGGTAGTTGCCGGCGGCGCGCCAGTCCTGGACTCGCCCCTCGCCCGCATTGTAGGCAGCCAGAGCGTACTCAACCTGGCCACCGAAATGGTCAACCATGGTGCGGAAATAATGGGTCCCTAGTTCGATGTTCGTGGTCGGATCGAGCAGCGAGTCGGTGCTGTAGTGCGATAGGCCTTCCTTCTTGGCCTCACCCTTGCCGGTTCGGGGCAGCAACTGCATCAATCCATAAGCGTCGGCGTGCGAGATGGCGCTGGGATTGAATTCCGATTCCTGGCGTATGAGTGATGCCACCAAGTAGGGATCGAGACCGTTCTCGTCGGAGTAGTGCCGCAACGCGTCCCAGTAAGGGCGCGGAAAAAGTCCCTGCCAATAAGGAGGCGGCAGCGCGCTGACATCCATGGAGAAATATCCGGTGATGGCGTGCTTCAGGGCCTGCAACGCGCGAAAATATTCGCCGCCACTGGTGTAGATTCGAGCAATCTCGATCATCTCCCAGGAAGGACCGGCGGTGCTGCCGGCCTGCAACTCGCGCACCGCGAGGTCGGTCATGCCGGCATTCTGCAGCAGCTTGGCGCGATTGTAGTGGAGATCGTCTTCCGGCGGATCGGTGATCTGGGAGACAGGATCAAGCGCCGCCGCCGACGAAACATGCTGCAGCGCAGCCACAATCACCGCCGGCTCGACCGGCATGGTTGCCAGACGCTTGCGCGCCAGCACTCCGTAGTAATAGTTGCGATAGCGGTCCGAAAGCTTCGTGTAATACGCCCGCGCTACGCCGTACTCGCGATCGTCCTCGGCCATGCGGCCCCGCCAATACATGGCGTTGGGAACCTCGTTGGTTCCGGGATAGAACTCAACCTGCTCCTCGAAATATTTTTTGGCTTGCTCTTTGCGATTCTGGCGGTAAGTGAGCCAGGCACACTTCCAGTGCGCATAAGCCGCCTTGGTGCCTTCGGGAAAACGCTCGTGAATCTCGCGATAGTAGTCGATGGCGCGATCGTAATCCTTGCTCAGCAGGTACATGTTGCCGGCGCTCAGCAGCGCCGACTCCAGCCAGGGCGACTTTGGCGTGGTGGCGCGCATGTGCTGCAGAATGGTATCGAGACCGGCCTCGTCCTTGGCATCGCGAGCGATCTCGGCGCGCTGATACCACTTTTCTGCGCTGGCCTCGCTGCCGTCGTCAAGGATGCGGTCGAGGGCCTCGCGGGCATCGCGAGTATTGCCGTCCTTCATGTAGGAGTTGGCAAGCTGAATCAGCCCCACCGACTGTTGCCCCGCCGGAGCGAGGTCCACCACATAGCGATACTCTTCGGTCGCAGCCGGATAGCGACGTGCTTTGTAGAGTGCGTCGGCGCGCTTGAGGTGATCGCTGTAAGTCGCCGGCGGAAGGGTTGCTGCCTCGGGAATTTTCCTCAGATCGATGGCAGCCTGATCGGCAGTATAGTTGGTCGCATTGTTGTAATAGAGGCGGCGCAAGATCTCGGCGCCGGTACGGCCTTCGCCATTCTGCACGTAGGCCTTGCCGAGGAAGTATTCGGTTTCGGCGCTGGCGGGCACGCGATGGGCTTCTAACATGCGGATCGCCGCAGTCGGCTGGCTGGTCGCCAGCAAAGCCTTAGCGTACGAGATGGTAGCGTCGTGCGAGTAGAGCGAGTCGGGAAAACGCGTGCCAAACTCTCGCAGATAAGCGAAGGATTCTTCGGGACTGTTGCTCAGGACGTAGGAGTTGCCGATGAAGAACGCCGCGTAATCCTTCAACTCGCCGATCTGGGGTTGCGCTCTCTGCAGGGCGGCGATGGCGGCCGGATACTGCGCGTCAAGATAGTGCGCGTAGCCGATGGCAAACCAGGCCAGTGCGCCGGCTTCGGTGCCGGCATGAGTATGGGCGTAGATTTCGACACCCTCATAGGCGGCCGGCGTGCGGAACTCGACCAGTTGCCGCGCCATGGGCCGCAGATCGTTGGAGGCCACGAAGCTGCGCTTCATCTGATGCGCCCTGGCTGCGGTCACCTTCGTCCGGGGATGCTGCGAGTGCGACGCCGTTTTCTTGGGCGCGGATTTGTGCGCACTGGTCGAAGACGAAGACTTCTTCTTAGGCGCGGGCGTACTGTTTTGCGCGAAGAGGCCGCTGCTTGACCAGATCAGCAGGCCGGCCAGAAAAACGATAAAGCGGCTCGGGTAAGTCACTGGCACCAGTGTAGCGCGGTTGTTTCGAATCCATGACGACAAATCGTTTACAGAATGGATTCCCGGCGGTAACATCCGCGAAGCGGGTTCGTCCGTAACATAAGAGGTAGGCTTGCCCCGGGCGGTTAACCGCCGAGAGGCCGAAAAGCCACTGGGAAATCCGAGAAATGCTTTCCCCGGTTTCCCGAATTCCGTTTCGAGTAGGTACAATGGCTAGGGGAATTTTGTCCGGGCAGTAAAATCCTGAATCTGCATAAACATGGGAACCATCCAACCAAAAGTAGCCGAGCCAGCAGGCGACGAATTAACCCTGGTTCATGCGGCCAAGGCCGGCGACATCAGCGCCTTCGAGGAGCTGGTTCGGCGGTACGACCGCAATGTCTTTAGAATTGCGCAGCACATCACGCAGAACCGCGAAGATGCGGAAGACGTGGTGCAAGACGCATTCCTGAAGGCGTACCAGAACCTGAAGAACTTCCAGGAGCAGTCGAAGTTTTATACCTGGCTGGTGCGGATCGCGGTGAACGAAGCGCTGATGCGCTTGCGCCGGCGGCGTCCTGAACGAATGGTGTCGCTGGATGAGGACATCAAAACCGAAGAAGATTCGATGCCGCGCGAGGTTGCGGACTGGGCACCGAATCCGGAGCAGCTTTACACGCAAGGCGAGCTGAAAGAGATCCTGGGCAAGACGATCCAGGGATTACCGCCGAGCTTTCGGACGGTGTTTGTGTTGCGTGACGTTGAAGGCCTCTCCACCGAGGAGACGGCGGACGCCTTGGATTTGAGTATTCCGGCGGTGAAGTCCCGATTGCTTCGCGCCCGGTTGCAACTGCGCGAACGTTTGAGCAAGTACTTTAAAAATCGTACTGGTGGAGATGGCAAACAGTGACCTGCTCTGATTTTCTAAAAGAGCTCACCGATTACCTTGATGAGTCAATGGACGCCCAGACCAGGGCGGAATTGGAAGATCACCTCCAGTGGTGCCACAACTGCTACGTCGTTTGCAACACTACCAAGATGACCATCGAGATCTACCGCGACTCCCTTCTGTACGAACTTCCCGATGATCTGCGCGGCCGGTTACGCTCCGCCATCATGACGAAATGCCATAGCCATAAGGGTGAGTGCGGCGGAACGACGGCGGAGAATGCATCGCCTACGCAGTCCGATTCCTCGACGCCCAAGTGATCAGCGTTCGGCCCAGCGATACTTTCCACCAACCGGTTAGCTTGCAATCGTTCTGCCCGGCGGTCGATGACCGCTCGATGCGCCTTCCCGCAGTGCGTAAACCCTACTTATCGGCGATAGCGCAGCACCAACGTGAGTTGCGCATTCCTCATAGTTCGATATAATTCCAGCCGCAAATCAAACGGGGAGGACGTGCGATGAGAAAGTTGCTTCCGGCCATGTTGCTGCTTGGATTCTTGCGAGCCCGGGTAGAGCGGCGCTTCAGCGNNAGCCATGACGGTCACTTAAATGACCGTCATGGCTCAAGCTTCGTGGGGTGGCGCAATCCCGGGCGCCAGCCTAAAGGCTGGCTCTACCCTGGTAATGACAAAAATAAAAGAGCGTCAGGACGACGCACCTGAAAGTGCGTCCCTGCAAAACATCTCGCATCCGACTTTTTCAGCAACCTGCTAGTGTGCTCTCCCGCAATTTCATGTCATAACTCCGAAGTTACAATGTCGCCGGAACGTCCTCACCTCAGCGGCTAAAGCCGCCCTACTCACATGCACCGTTACGGCACGGCTAATGCCGTGCTCTTTCAAACACAACGGCTGAATCTTGCCACGAATTTGCGGACATGATGCTAGGAATCCGGGCTGGTTTTTTCTTCCTGTGGACAAGGCATGGCATCGCTTTCCGCCGGGCCCGTCGGACCTGGGGCACCGCCTCGGCTTGCCGCCCCGGCAGCCACGGCGCCCGCCGAGCTGGGAAGTATGTAGCCATCCAGCAGACGATGATGCATGCTGTAGAGCGCCAACTCCAGCCGGTCAGTCACCTGCAGTTTGTCGTAAATCTTGCGCAAGTAATTTTTCACCACCTGCTCGGTGGTGCCCACCTCACGCGCGATGTCTTTGTTTTTCATCCCTTGCGTGACCCCGCCGATGATGAGCATTTCCTTTTCGCTGAGACGCAACTGTTGCTGGGGGGCGGTGCCTTGCAGGGCCTGAGTGCGATAGGCCTCGATTACCCAATTGACCCCTTGCTTGTCGAGCCAGGTTTCTCCGGCAGCAACTTTGCGGACACAGCGGACCAACAGATCGGGTGAGACGGCGCGGGCCAGGATGCCACGCACTCCACGGCGAAGATAATCCACGGTTTCCTGCTCACCGGCGCGCGGTGTCACCAGGATGAACTTCGCTCCGGGCAGGGCCCGCCGGGCAACTTCGCTGATGGCATCGGCGGGAGTGGGAGACAAACCGGCCTCGAAAAGAACCACATCGGCGGGCACGGTGGCGACTGCATTCATCGTCTGCGGCATGGTCTCGGTTTGCGCCACCACTTCCAGACCGTCTTCCAGGGCCAGGATCTTGTTCATCCCAACCCGGAAAATGGCCTCGGAATCGGCCAGAATAATGCGGATGACCTGTGGATGGATGGCGCCGACGTCGGGCCCAGGCAAGGACGAGGACACCTCCGCTTCGGCCCCGTTAGGACGACCGGCTTGCCTATCCCAGTGCGGCGGTTTAGAGCCGCTCGAAGTGGTATTCATCAATCACCACCGCAACACTTCTTCCTGCGCCTTCTTCAGAACAGCGCACTACCCGGCCTGCGCATATCACCTGTACAGGACGACTGGTGTCCAAGACTTCCACCGGCATCTCAATGGTGAACTCCACGGGCGAACCCACGTCGATGTCAATGTCAGTGTGAAATAGAATGCCGCCGGCAGAAATGTCCGTCGTCCTGGCGCGGTACTCAGCAGTCGGCGTCTTCAACGTCACCTGCAGGTGAAGGGGAAACCGAACCGAATTACGAAAGTCGAACTGATGGCCAGCAGACATGGTCTTGGTACCAAGCATACCGTGAGAAACACAAAGTAGATTGTTACTAAAGTACCATCACGCGTAATTACTGTGTCAAAAAAAATCCCCTAAATTGGCAATTTCTTGATCTTGCGATGAGTGGAAAACGGCGGCGGCGGGGGACGGCAGGTGGGCAAACCGCCCACTAGTCTGAAGTATGACTTTAATAATATGGATTTAAAAATAAAATATGCCGACATTTATCTGTACTCCCGATTAGAAGAATACGGTTCTTCCAGGCGTCAGAATTTTGTGCTTTCCGTGAAGTTGAAGTCGCAGACTTTCATCGGGGGCACCACCATGTCCATCGACTCCTCTCCGGTGGCGCGGACCGGCAGACCCATGGCTTCCACGTTTTGCAACATATGAAGCAGGCTTTCGTTGAAACGAAAATTCAGAATGCCGTGTTGCAGCTTGCCCGCTTCGACCAGGAAAGTGCCGTCGCGAGTCATACCGGTAAGGATTTTCTCGTAGGGATCGACCTCGCGGATGTACCACAAGCGAGTTACCAGGATGCCGCGTTCGGTGGTGGCGATCATCTGTTCCACCGTTTGCGACTGACCCTCGGCCGGGGATTCGAACACCATGTTGAGGGGCGCCTCGCTAATTTCGTTGGGCAAGCCAAAGCCGTGCCCAGTTGGCTTAATGCGACCGACACGGCTGGCCATCTCGGATTGCTCCATGCGGCGTGCGCTGGAGCGGGCATAGGTAACGCGCTGCACTACACCCTTATCGATCAACTTCACGCGGTGGCGCTTGATCCCTTCCCCGTCGAAGGGCGCGCCGCTCTGCAGAGGGTGATAAGCGTCGTCCCAGACGGTAATGTTTTCGCCGAAGATCTGGGTGCCGATGCGGTCATTGAGGAACGATCGCTGCTCCAATATTGCCGAACCGCCAAAGTCCCAGAACATGAAACCTACTGCATCGAGCACGGCAGCCGGTTCCAGAATCACCGTGTACTTTCCGGGCGCCAACTCACGCGGGTCCTTCGAGCGGATGGCTTTCTCGGCCGCGATCTCCGCCAGCCGTTGGGAATCGAGCTCGGCCGCATCCGGCGAATTGGCCTTCTGCCATCCCGAAGAGGTGTCGCCCAGCATGGTAACGGACAGCTCGGCCAGCGTTTGCTGGTGCCAGTCGGTGACCCCGCGCGAGTTGAAGATGCCTTCAACAGACTCCGCTGAAGAGACGATACCGGCCGCATTGAGACCGTGTTTCTTGGCGACATCGACCATCACGGCGACCGAGCGGGCGCGATCTTGCGGAGTGAGGCGAGCCGTGCGATCGAAGTAGCGCCGCACCGCAACCGCGCCGGAGTCAGCCGCGTTGCTCGTCACTTCGTCGGGTGAAGGCATCGGCAGTAAATCTGGGTCGGGCTGCTGCACCCGGGCCAGCGCTTCGGCGGACTGCACCAAGCGACGCAGACTGTCGTCATCATGCTTGTTGGTGGTGGCGCGCGCGGTGCGTCCGCCAAAGGAAACCCGTGCCGAGATGTGATATTCCTCCTCAGCCATGTTTTGATGGATGGTGTTGTTGGCGAAGCGGGTGAGCGCGCTCCGTCCGCCTGAGATGAGCAACTCGATCTCGTCGGCGGCGGAGAGACGACGGAGTCTGTCGAAGATGGAAGCGGCCTGTTCGCGAGTCAGCATGGGGCGTTTAGCAGTCAGCACTCAGCAGTCCAGCACTTAGCTTTATATGCAGGTTCTTAGTAAGATCCAGGACGCGATCGTTCGGAATTGACTTTCCGAATGAGAGAGGAAAGCATCTTCTTGATTTCCCCCACCTGGAAGTTCATGGTCTCATAATTCCCGGCCTCCAGATAACCGAGATCGCGTGCCAGGAGAATGTGATACTCCAGTTCGCTGGCCGATCCTGCTGCGATCTGCAGGAAGCGGTGGAATTCCGCATTGCCTCGTCGGCCACAACCTTCCGCAATGTTGGCGGCGATCGATGCGGAACATTTTCGCATCTGCGAAGTCAATCCAAACAGCTCCTCTCTTGGAAAACGTGCAGTCAATCGGTAGACATCCAGAGTTAAGACGTGGGCTTTACCCCACACTTGAAGGTCTCTGAAATTCTTCATACGTTAACCGACAGCTGCCATCAGTTCGTGGCTGACTGCTGACTGCTGACTGCTGACTGCTGAGTGCTCAATTTCCTTTATACGCCGTGCCCACTGCGATGCCGCGGAAGCGCGCGGGAGCGGCGCCGTGGCCCGTCCCCATCACTTGCTGAGGCTGGCCTTTGCCGCAGTTGGGAGTGCCCCACAGCGTCCACTGATCGCGCGAGCAGATGGCGTCCATCGCGTTCCAGAATTCGGTCGTGATGCCAGAGTAGGACGGGTTCTTCAACATGCGCCCGCGCTTGCCTCCGACGATCTCCCAGCCAATCTCGCATCCGAACTGGAAGTTGTAACGCTTGTCATCAATGGACCACGAGCGGTTGGTCTCCATGAGGACGCCATGGTCCGTGGATGCAATCAGTTGCTCCAGCGTGAGCGGAGATGCGCCCGGCAGAATGCTGACGTTGGTCATGCGAACGATGGGCAGCCGGCTCCAGCCTTCAGCCCGCAAGCAGCCGCCACTGCGCGCTGCGCCAATCGCCGCGGCGGTGTCCCTCGATGTCAGATATCCGGTGAACAGGCCGTTGCTGATGATGGGCGTGCACTGCGCGGCGACGCCTTCATCGTCATAAGCAAACGTGCCCAGGCCGGGGCCATGTGATTCGGTGGCATCGGCGACAATATTGACGAACTCGCTGCCGTATTGCAGAGTACGCAGCTTGTCGAGCGTCAGAAACGATGTACCCGCAAAGTTAGCTTCCATCCCCAGCACGCGATCCAGCTCAATCGGATGGCCGACGGACTCATGAATCTGCAGAGCCAGCTGCGATGAGTCGAGAATGAGATCGTACTTCCCTTCCGGACATTGCTGCGCCGAATGCAACGCGACTGCCTGCTCGGCAATCTCGGTCGCGTGATCGAGCAACTTCAATTCCTCGATCAGTTCATATCCGCGGTTTTGAAACTGGCCACCATAGGAGTTGGGATAGGAGCGCTTCTGGATCTCCGCTCCCTGGAAGGAATAGGCGGCGTAGCCCGCGCCCGACGTTACGGTCGTCTGATGAATTTCAGAGCCTTCCGTCGAAAAGAACCATTGCTCATAGCGGCGGAAGTTCATGTTAGTCTCCGCCATGGTCACGCCTTTTACTTTGCGAAGCCCTTCGTCGATGGCGAAGAGCAGCTCGAGATGTTTTTCAATCGAGATGCCGAAGGGATCGATCTTGCAGGGCGAAGTCCAGTCCGCTTTGGCGGCCGGTTCCGGAACCATGTGCAGCGCCTGCGACTGTACTGTGGCCGAGGCCTTTGCGATCTCGACCGCTCTGGCTGCGCAGCTCTCAATGCCGGCCCGCGAAAGATCGTCGGTTGCCGAGAAGCCGAATGCGCCATCGGCGACGACGCGTATACCGATGCCGAGCGATTCGGCATCGGAAGCGCTGGCGATCTTGCCATTCTTGGTGCCTAGAGAGCGGTTGCGTTCATCCACAATTCGGGCTTCGGCGAGCGAAGCGCCGCGTAGCTTGGCGGTTTCCAGTGCCCAGGCAGCAATTTCTTTCATCTACGATCACCGAGATAAAGATGATATCGTGTTCGCCACCGTCGTGCTAAGTTGTAACTCGATGCAGAGCAATGGAACATTAGATTCATCTCGTACATCGTTTTGTGTCAGGGCATGACTTCAGTCATGCCGAACGCCGGTCGTATTGTGGACGGCTTTAGCCGCTGCTTACTGCGTGCAGGGGCTAAAGCCCCGATCTAATCTTCGCGCGAAACGGCACGACTCAAGTCGTGCCCTGATACAAAATATATCCGCTGTGGCGTGTTTCGGCCTGAGAGGTTGCTGTCTACGCGAATCGAAATGGTGCAATGGGATTCGCCATCAAAACCATCGTCGTGAAGGAAGGCATGCCGAGCGTGGAGCAGGCGCGCGCCCGCCTGCACGGCGAGATTCAGGTCGCGCAGCAAAGCGGGACCAAGCTCCTGAAGCTGGTGCATGGCTACGGTTCGACCGGAGTTGGTGGCGACCTGCGCATTGCCCTGCAAGCGACCTTGCGGCAGATGATCGACCAGCGGCAGATTCGCGACTGCATCTATGGCGAGAACTGGCGCACCAGCGACGAACGTAGCTGGGAGCTGCTGAAGCGAATGCCGGAGCTGAAGAGCGACAGTGACCTGGGGCGCGGCAACCGCGGCATCACACTGGTCTTGTTGTAGGCGTCACAGGAGCGAATTTCCTCTTCCCCTATAATTCTGAGTTGGACTCTCGGCTTGCCCGTGCGATGACGTCCATCAGCGAAGCAGGTTCGGGCTTTTCCACAATGGATGTTGCCGTCCCTAATCCCGTCTCCAGTAACGAAGCCACAGATTCTCCGCCGCGGGTCGCTATCGCCGCCTGCATGTTGGCGGGGATGTGCACGTTCCTGAACGTGTACGACACGCAGCCGCTGCTTCCCTATCTGCGGCAAATCTTCAATGCATCGGAGATCGCGGTTTCGCTGACGGTTAGCTCCACCATCCTGGCGATGGCCTTGACCGCGCCATTCATCGGCTTGCTGGCGGAATCGGTTGGCCGCAAGAAAGTCATTGTCCCGTCGCTGTTCGCGCTGACCGTTCCGACCACGCTGGCGGCGACTTCGCAGAACCTGCACCAACTCATCTTCTGGCGATTTATGCAAGGAGCGTTCGTGCCCGGCGTGATCGTCGTCATCATGGCGTACATCAACGAAGAGTTCCCACGGCAGCACGTGGGCCGCGCCATGTCGGCATATGTTTCGGGGACGGTGTTGGGCGGATTTCTGGGACGATACATCTCGGGAATTGTTGCCCACAATTTTGCATGGCGAGAAGCCTTCATCGCGATCGGGCTGGTGAACCTGGCGGGCGCGATCGTCGTGCAGCGATCGCTGCCGCGGGCGAAGCGCTTTGTGCGTGCGGCTAGCATCGCGCATTCCATCACCGAGGGCTGGCAGCATCTGCGAAATCCGCGCCTGCTCGCCGTCTTCGGCATGGGATTTGCCGCGCTGTTCTGCCTGGTCGGAACATTTACCTACGCCAACTTCTATCTTGCCAACCCGCCGTATCGGCTGAACTCACAGCAACTGGGCAGCGTCTTCTTCGTATATCTACTGGGACTGATNNACCTCGGCGGGACTGCTGTTGACTCTGATGCATTCGTTACCCGTCATCATCGCGGGATTGGCGCTGGCGTCGTCGGGAGTCTTCATTTATCAGGCGGTAGGAACGGTGCAGACCGGCAGGGTCGCCGGCCGAGCGCGGTCGTCGGCCGCGGGATTGTATGTGACGTTCTATTACATCGGCGGCGGACTGGGGGCCATCGTCACCGGCTGGGCATGGGTGGCCGGAGGCTGGCCGCATTGCGTGTATCTGCTGATGGGCGTTTCGGGACTGGCGCTGGTGATGGCGTATGTGAGCAGCGCGAAGGAAGCGGTCAGCCGTCAGGCATCCGCGGTCGGCTAAAGAACCACCCCACCCAAGCATTAATCAGCTTGGGTGGGCACCCGGCGTGCAGGACAGAATCGCGCCGACTTCACCAGGCGAATACGGTCGGGTTTATTTTGGACCGTTGTCGCTGGAGAAGAAATCAGCCATCGGCACTCCGTTGGTAGCCCAGCCAAGGTTGGACGTGGGCAGACCGAGTCCCTGTGCCATCAGGCGCAGGATGTCCCCTTCATCATAACTGTTGTTGTAATTCCGGCTGTCGCCGCCGGGCGATTGGTATCCCGTTTTGCTGTAGGGGCTGATCACGACCAGTTCAACCTGCCCGCCGCAACCCTGTCCTTCGGTCGTGGTCTCGCAATCCGGGTTTCCGTCATCGTTGTTCTCGTCAAAGACGATGATGAGCAAACCCGTCCCGCCTGGCCTGAAGTAGGGGCCGGCAAGCAAAGGTCCGACCGTCTGGTGCAGCCAGGAGTCGAAGGTCGAGAGGGAGCAGTCGTGCGCGTCATCGCAGCCATTGGGCACGAGCCACGAGAGGGTGGGCAGGCGGCGGAACATCACATCCTTGGCGAACTGGTTGTAGCACACAAAGTTACTTCTCTCCTGGTTGATGGTCGTCAGGTATTCGAGTGGATCGTGGCGGACGTAGTAAGCTCCCTGATGTAGCCCAGGGCAAGCCGTGGGGCCAGGAATGTTCTCCACATAGTCCTTCCAGGTCCCGCCAGCGTTCTGCACCTCGAGAGCAATGTTATTCAGCGAAACCGGAAAGCTCTCAGGGGTTTCACTGTCGTTGTCGGTGAGAATATTCCCGGTGGCTAAGTTGAGGTAGTTGCCAATCGAAGGATGCGTGTCCGAGTAGTAGTTCACGCCGACGCCATACTCGTTGGCCAGGGAAGTCAAATAGGGCATGTTCGTGGAGTTGTAGGACGTACTGAAATCCGTGTTCTCGCCCACCACGATCACTACGTTTCCGAATGACGGCAGACCTTGGCATAAAGCCGAGGGAACGAGCACCAACGCGGCCAGCAACAGCGCCAGATACAGCCCAACCTTCTTACCAAATTCTTTCATCTCGAATCTCCTCACCTGATTTCGAAATTGGTTCCTTTTGACGACAAAGCATGGGCATTATACAGCCAGCTTGCTACGCGCCATGATGCGCGGTCGTTTTCATGTAAAACGCTGGGAGCTGGCATGAAAGCCAGCTTTACCCGAAGACACAACAATCCGAAATCATCAGCAGCTTGTGAAGCTGTGCCCCTTCAAGAAAGCCGGGATGCCGGGGTGCCCCACGTTCGCCCTTCGGTTGGGCTAACGCGGGATAAAGGAGTGGTTTCGTTGTTCGCTGGCGCAAGCGCCAATACATAACGAAGTGAAAACCGAAAGGGTGGCATGGCTGCCGCCCTTCTGATCTGACGGGGCTAAAGCCCCGGCATTGAGTTTTACTTCTGCGGCACGGCTGAAGCCGTGCCCTTTCAACTACGTTCCTTCGTTCCAGCTGGCCAGGTATTCTTCCTGCTCGGGAGTCAGGCGATCGATCTTGATGCCCATTGACTCCAGCTTCAGCCGCGCAACCTTCTTGTCGAGGTCTTCGGGAACCACGTAGACCTTCTTCTCCAGCGACGCGTGGTTCTTCACCAGATACTCGACCGAGAGCGCCTGGTCGGCGAAGCTCATGTCCATCACCGACGGCGGATGACCTTCAGCGGAAGCCAGGTTGATGAGACGGCCTTCGCCCAGCAGGTTGATCTTGCGGCCGTCTTTCAGCGAGTACTCCTCGACCGAGACGCGAGTAGTGCGCTTCGATGACGACATTTTCTCCAGCGCCGGGATATCGATCTCGACATTGAAGTGGCCGGAGTTGGAAACGATGGCTCCGTCCTTCATGGCTTCGAAGTGCTCTTTGCGCAGAACACTCTTGTTACCGGTGACGGTGCAGAAGACGTCGCCCAGCTTGGCAGCCTCGTCCATACTCATCACGCGGAAGCCGTCCATCACCGCTTCGATCGCCTTGGTGGGATCGATCTCGGTGACGATGACCTCAGCGCCCAGGCCGCGCGCGCGACTGGCCAGTCCGCGACCGCACCAGCCATAGCCGGCGACTACAAACTTCGCGCCCGCAAGCAGGAAGTTGGTAGCGCGAATGATGCCGTCGATGGTGGACTGTCCGGTGCCGTAGCGATTGTCGAACAGATGCTTGGTGTCGGCGTCGTTGACCGCGATGATGGGAAACCGCAGCACGCCCTGCTTCGCCATGGCGCGCAAGCGGACGATGCCGGTGGTGGTCTCTTCGGTGCCGGCGATCACGCTGTCGAGAACATCGGTACGCTTGGTGAGCGCGGTGGTCACCAGGTCAGCGCCGTCGTCCATGGTGATCTGCGGCTTGTGGTCGAGGGCCGACATGATGTGCGCGTAGTAGCTCTCGTTGTCTTCGCCCTTGATAGCGTAGACCGGGATGTTGTAGTCACGCACCAGGCAAGCCGCGACATCGTCCTGAGTGGACAGCGGATTGGAGGCGCAGAGAACGACATCGGCTCCGCCGTCACGCAAGGTGATGGCCAGGTTGGCGGTTTCAGCCGTAACGTGCAGGCAAGCCGAGATGCGGATGCCCTTCAGCGGCTGGTTCTTGATGAAGTCCTTGCGGATGATCTGCAGGACTTTCATGGACTGGTTGGCCCAGTCAATGCGCTTCTTGCCCATATCGGCAAGTGCGAGATTGGCGACATCGCCGGCGACGCGAACGGGTGTGGTTGACATAAGCTCCTAATAGAAAGTTTCAAGTTTCCAGTTTCGAGCTTCCAGCAACAGCGGCACCCCGAGCGGATCGCGACTCTAGGTGGTTACTCGAAACTTGAAACTCGAAACTTGAAACTGAAGTGGGGGCGGACCGCTCCGCCCCAGATGTGAAAGTTACTTCGCTGCCTTGGCGCTTTTCTCCGCGGATGCACCCGCCAAGCCAGCCTGCTCGCGCAGAGCAGCAGCCTTGTCGATGGCTTCCCAGGTGAAGTCGGGATCGTTGCGGCCGAAGTGTCCATAGGCCGCGGTCTTGCGGTAGATGGGACGGCGCAGGTTCAGCGACTCGATGATGCCTTTGGGAGTCAGCTGGAAGTTGGCGCGAACCAGCTCGGCAATCTTCTTCTCGTCGATCTTCGCGGTACCAAGGGTTTCGATCAGCACGCTGACCGGCTCGGCCACGCCGATGGCGTAAGCGAGTTGTACTTCACAGCGATCGGCCAGTCCGGCGGCGACAATGTTCTTGGCAATGTGGCGCGCCATGTAGCAAGCCGAACGATCGACCTTGGTCGGATCTTTGCCGCTGAATGCGCCACCGCCGTGACGTCCCATGCCGCCATAGGTATCGACGATGATCTTGCGGCCAGTCAGTCCGGTGTCGCCCATGGGGCCGCCGATGACGAAGCGTCCGGTCGGATTGATGTGGTACTTGGTGTCCTGGTCCAGCATTTCGGCGGGAAGCGAAGCCTGAATCACGAGCTTGAGAATGTCGCTGCGCAGTTCGTCGTTGCCGACCGTCTCGGCGTGCTGGGTGGAGATGACGACCGCATCGATGCGGACCGGCTTGTGGTTCTCGTCGTACTCCACGGTGACTTGGGACTTGCCGTCGGGCCGGAGGTAGGAAAGGGTGCCACTCTTGCGGACTTCCGTAAGGCGCTCGCACAACTTGTGCGCCAGGAAAATGGGAGTCGGCATGTAGTTGGCATTTTCGTTGCTGGCGTAGCCGAACATCATGCCCTGATCGCCGGCGCCGCCGGTATCGACGCCCATGGCGATGTCGCCCGACTGCTTGTTGATGCTGGAGATGACCGCGCAGGTGTTGGAGTCAAAGCCGTAGAGCGCGTTGTCATAACCGATGGAGGCGACCACGCCCCGCACCAGCGTCTGGAAATCGACGTAAGCTTTGGTGGTAATTTCGCCGGCGATGACGACCAGGCCGGTTGCCGTGAGGGTTTCGCAAGCCACGCGGCTATAGGGATCTTCTTTCAGGCAGGCATCCAGGATCGCGTCAGAAATCTGATCGGCGATCTTGTCAGGGTGACCTTCGGTCACAGATTCGGACGTAAACAGATAGCGATGGTTGGACAAATTCAGAACTCCTTTTATTCTCCGCCACGGCGGACGACTCGAAACACTTCAGCGGACACAACGATGCCGCGGTCAAATGGGACCTAGCTAAGAGGATAGTGGCCAATTGGGAAACTCCCAATATTTTACGGCTAAAGGGGTGGTTTCTACCAGCTAAAGGCGCAAAATCGACATTGAAAAAATGTGGCCGGAAAAGATCACCGCCGTACCTATTAGGAACCGTGCGCGGGTTGAAGGGTCTGTGTAAGAATTTCTGCCGTCCCTGCGGGACTCAATCTCACTCCCCTACCGTACCCAGGACTCCGCCTACGGCTCCGTCCTGGGCTGAACTGAGTCGTCCTTACGGACGGGATTTTCAGCTGATATACCCACTCGGCAAAACAAATGTTTTTTTCCACAGCCTCGGAAGGCGTGCTTCACCCGCCGGCGGCAATCTGTTCTACTTCACGACGGATTGGATGGCAACGAGCTGATCCAGAACTTCGGGCAGAAGTTTCAGATCGAGGGCGTTGGCGCCGTCGGATTTGGCCTGCGCGGGGTTGTCGTGCACTTCGAGGAAGATGCCATCCACGCCGGCGGCGACTGCCGCTCGCGCCAGCAGAGGGATGAACTCTGGCTGTCCGCCGCTTTCCACCCCATATCGCGCAACACCGGCGCGATCTGGGGACCCCGGTTGCCCAAGGGAATTGTTGTTACAGCCCGCAGACGGCAGTTGCACCGAGTGGGTCGCATCGAAAACTACGGGCGCGAACTTACGCATGATGGCCAGCGAGCGCATGTCCACGACGAGATTGTTGTAGCCGAAGCTGCTGCCGCGCTCGGTGAGAAAGACGCGTTCGCCGCCAGACTCACGAACTTTTTCGACCGCATGGCGCATGTCCCAGGGCGAGACGAATTGTCCCTTCTTGATATTTACCGCGCAACCGCTCTTCCCGGCCGCGACCAGTAGGTCGGTCTGGCGGCAGAGAAACGCGGGGATCTGCAGCACGTCAACGGCTTCGGCGACGCGCGGCACATCGGCGGCTTCGTGAACGTCGGTCAGGACCGGGACGTTTGCCGTGTCGCGAATCTTACGCAGAATGCGAAGGCCTTCGTCGATACCCGGTCCGCGGAAGCTGCGAATCGAAGTACGGTTGGCCTTGTCGTAGGAAGCTTTGAAGACGTAAGGCAGCTTCTTTTGTCGAGCGATGGCCGAGATCGCTTCGGCCATCTTGAGAGCGTGTGCTTCGCTTTCAATGACGCAAGGCCCGGCGATGAGGAACAGTTCGCCTCCGCCGATAGTGACCTCGCCGACTTGGAAAGAATGGGTCATACTGTAGCGTTTTAGGAGCACCAGAACTATACCGGCCGGCCAGAAGGAAAGCAGATTCCTCGCTTCGCTCGTAATGACAATTCCTGGATATCGGGACTTCCCCCTAATTGATCACTGGCATCGCTTAGGGGAGGTCTGATTAAGCCAGGTGGGAGTGCCTCAGGAGCTAAAGCCCAGCCTTTATAACGGGCATTTACGGACGGCCTGAAGAGACTGTATCGCGACTGGTGTCGCCGCTCTGCGGCTCTGACTAATTTCCCCCTTGACCGGGGCCTCACGGCCCCGGCTAACATCATCCCGCCGCGTTGCGGCTGTTACGGCTACTATTGTGCAGCTCTTGTTCCACTGGAAAATTGCAGTTGCGGTTGCGACACACTCGCTGAAGGCCGTCCCCTGCGAAGGCCCAGACTTAATCAGAGCTTCCTTAGTGTTTGACCTTTTCCGGCCGAAGGAACAGCTCTACCTCAACCTCCGAGCGGGCTTGCCGGTGGCGCAGGCGGTTCTCATACGATGCTTTGACGAAGGCGGAGAACAGCGGATGCGGTTCCAGGGGCTTCGATTTAAATTCGGGATGGAACTGGCAGCCCAAGAAAAACGGATGGCCGGGGAGTTCGACAATCTCCACATAGGTCCCGTCGGGAGTGGAACCGCTGATGCGCAGACCGCCGGCAGTAAGCGTGCTCTCGTACTCGCGGTTGAACTCGTAGCGATGGCGATGGCGCTCGCTGATCTCGGCTTGCCCATAAGCTTCGTAGGCCAGCGATTCCGGTTCCAGCTTGCAGGTCCAGGCGCCCAAGCGCATGGTGCCGCCCAGCTCTTCGACGCCGCGCAATTCGCGCAGCTTATAGATGACGCGGTGCGGCGTCGCCGGATCGAATTCGCTGGAGTTGGCTTGTTCCAATCCACATACATGGCGCGCGAACTCGATGCACGCGGTCTGCATGCCCAGACAGATACCAAAGTACGGCACCTTATTTTCACGCGCGTGCTGAATGCCCTTCAACATGCCTTCGATGCCGCGTTTGCCGAAGCCGCCAGGTACCAGGATTCCATCGACATGTTCGAGCTGGGCCTGCACGCTCTGATCTTTCTGCTCCAGGCCTTCGGCCTCGATCCAGTTCACGTTGAGCTTCAGGTTGTGAGCCAGCGCGCCGTGCACCAGCGCTTCCTTTAGCGATTTGTAGGAGTCCTCGTATTCGACATACTTGCCGACGATGCCGATCGTGACTTCGTCTTTGGGGTTGTACACGCGATGGACGAGTTCTTCCCATCGCGTTAAGTCTGGCTCCTTGGCATCGATACGCAGATAGCGCAGCGCCAGGCGGTCAACCTGCTCGCGCGCGAACATTAGCGGCACTTCATAGATGGAAGCCACGTCTTTCGCCGTGATCACGGCCTCGTTTTCTACGTTGCAGAAGAGCGCGATCTTCGACTTGATGTCTTTGGAGAGAAACCGGTCGGTACGACAGAGTAGGATGTCAGGCTGGATGCCGACGCTGAGCAAGTCCTTGACCGAGTGCTGCGTGGGCTTGGTCTTGAGTTCGCCGGCGGCGGCGATATACGGAACCAGGGTGACGTGGACGAAGAGCGTGTTCTCGCGCCCCAGCTCCTGGCGCATCTGGCGAATGGCCTCGATGAATGGCAGCGACTCGATGTCTCCGACGGTGCCGCCAATTTCGATGATGGCGAGATCGACATCCTGCGCCACCTTCTTCATCGCGCTCTTGATTTCGTTGGTGACGTGAGGAATGACCTGCACGGTCTTGCCCAGATAGTCGCCGCGGCGCTCCTTGGCGATGATGGTTTCGTAGATACGACCGGTCGTCCAGTTATTGTCGCGGGTGAGCTTGCTATGAGTGAAGCGCTCATAGTGACCGAGGTCGAGGTCGGTCTCGGCGCCATCGTCGGTGACGAAGACTTCACCATGTTGGAAGGGCGACATGGTTCCGGGATCGACGTTCAGGTAAGGATCGAACTTCTGCAGCGTGACTTTCAGTCCACGGCTCTCCATCAGGCAGCCCATGGAGGCTGCCGCTAGCCCTTTGCCGAGTGAAGACACCACGCCACCGGTCACAAAGATATACTTTGCCGACATCGATTCCTCTGTTGTGGAGATTTGTGCTGCCGGAGATTGCGTCCTGAGTGCCCTGTTTTCAGGGGAGCCCGGTGCGCCGGCGTTTTGGCGCGATCAGGGTGGAGCGCGTAGGCGTGCACGACCAATTATGAACGGAAACGCTCCCGGAGGCAAGAAAGAGTTGCATCCGGGAGCGTTACGCGGGAGGGAAAATGCGATTGCCTGAAGCAAACGCCGCGTGTCAGCTCAAAAATTTTCGCCGCAACACCGCCAACGCACCTGTACCGAGCAGGATGAATGTAGCCGGCTCGGGAGTGGTGGCCGAACCCGCAGAAGAGGAGGACGGATCGTTGCCGATGTACATAAATTCCTGGATAGAATTGGGGTCCGGGTTGAACTGATCCACTGGCGTAACAATGTAGACCTTGTTGAAGTCCACGCCAGGGTATCCCAGTTGGGCTTCATGTAAGGCTGCCGTGATCCACGCCTGGCCGCCGGAATCGATGGGCGAGGCGGAATCGAAAATGTGCCACACCGCTTCGTTCATGTCCATCCACTGGCCCATGGGAGTAGTTTCCGTCTCCAACAAAATCCATCCCGCTTCCCGGTACATAGCCAAACCGAGGGCGGTTTGCACGTCGCCAAAGCGGGTCAGGGTGAGGTTATTGCTGCCCAAGTCGGTGATGTTTGCCAACCAGGTGTCGCCGACCGCTCCTCCATGAACGTAGTCGTCGCACATCACGGCCGTTATTGAAGTAGCCGGACCGCCGGTGATGTAATATGGGTACCCGAGCTGCCAGTTCCCGTCGGTGAACCCAAGAAAGGTAAATTCCACGGGCCCAGCGAAGGCAGACACGGCCCCGAACAACACTACAGCCAGCAGCAAGAACTTGCGCATAATCCCTTCCCTTCGTAGGGGTTGCCAGTCTATCCCGTTCCCTGTGCCCGCAAAATCCCCCGACCGCAGATGGCGGCGACGAAAGTGAGGGCCAAAACACTTCCAGCGGACTGCAGGGGAGAAACCCGGGCTGCCAAGCGACGCAAATCAGGGGCACAGAAATACTGCACTTCTGGCCGGGGATTGCTCCGCGTGGCGCGACAGAGTTACTCCCACGTTGCACACACTTCAAAGAACCGTAAGCTGCACTCCCGCCGGATTTCGTAGCAGTTCCACTACGGGGGCGGGATGGAATGCCGGTAAATCATTGAATTCAGACCACTAACTCGGCTAATCAGCGTCCGGCACTGCACCGACTGCTAAAACTACACAACTCCCGTCGCCGCCAGCTTCTCAGCTACGACTTCCACGGGATGGAAAGCCCATAAGCCCATCATTAGCCGAACCGGAACCCGCACAAAAATGCCTCAGATTCTACCCGGGATGGCTGCTTCCGAGCCTTCTGTCCTAAGACTGGTGCAATCCAAGTGCCGCAAAATACCCTAGAAATACGTTACTTAAGCAGGTTGGAGTGCAAGGAATTGCAACAATATAGCGGAGCTTTTCCTCCGAAGTCCAGTAAGTCTCTACCCTTCCATCGAGTTGCACAACGACAAGCAGTGCGCTGCTGAAGCAAGCTTGCCAGGCCACTTAAGTGTCTCAGGAAGCGTCTGCCTGGCGTCTTTTCGGGGAGCACGATTCATGAATTTGCCGCAACTGTCCGATGGCTTGAATGGCGAAGTGCCCTGCCAGGAGCTGCTGGGATGGAGGGAGTGGTGCAGTGCGCCCCGGCCGTGCCCGTCCGGGCCACGCGGAATGACAGCCTGCGGGCGCAGCGGGCGTCAGTCTGGCTGGCAATCGCAATCGTCTGCCTGCTGTCGTCCTGGTATTTCGCAGCGGTCATCGCTCCGGTAGCGCTCGGGAGCAACGCGCCCACGGTCTGGCGAGGCCTGTTTCCTGAGTGGTTTGGCACCCGGGAGATTCTGCTGCAGGGCCGCGATCCCTACAGCCCACAGAGCACCCGGGAAATCCAGATTGCGGTCTACGGAAAAGCCGCCGCAGCCGGCGGCGAGGCTCGAAACCAGCATCGCTTTGCCTATCCCGTCTTCTTTGCATTTCTCTTTTTTTCGCTGGCGGTACTGCCCTTCTGGGCCGCTCAGTTGCTGGCCCTGGCAGGCTGCATGGTGGCGACCGCGGCTTCGCCTGGCTTATGGCTGCGCCACCGAAGTTTTGGGCTTGCCGGTCCGATCTGCGTATTCGTGTTTGCCAGCTATCCCGTAGTGCTCGGTCTGCAGTTGCGGCAGCCGACGCTGATGGTCGCGGCCACGCTGGCGGCGGCGTATTACTGTGTTCGCTCGGAACGGCTGGGGCTCGCCGGCATCCTAGCTGCCTTGAGTACGTGTAAACCGCAGCTGGCGATTGCGGTGTTGCTGCCTTTGTCAATATGGTCGATTGCCCAGTGGGGCGCCCGCAAACGGTTTCTGTTGGCGGCGGCTGGAGGCCTGGGCGGGCTGCTGTTGGCCTCCGAGTTGGTGAGCCGCGGCTGGATCACACATTGGATGTGGACCTTGAAGGCCTACGCCCACTATGCCGGGAGCGCGCCGCCGCTGGCCGACCTGCTGCCGGGCCGCTTGGTCGTGCCGGGTGCGATAATTCTGCTAGCAGCCGTGGTTGGGGTGGGATGCAAGTATCGCGACCAAGACCTGCTCTATGCGGTCAGCTTCTCCATCGCAGCGTTCCAGTTGCTCTTCCCTTTTCAGATCTACAACGAAGTTCTGCTGCTGCCGGCCGCCTTGTGGCTGGCGAACCATGCCGGCGAGATCAAATTTCGCGGACAACTGCACGCCCTACTTTACTATTGCACCTGGATCGTGCTGGGCGTGGGATGGGCCGCCACCATCGGGCTTTCGCTGGCGAACCTGCTGGCCCCGGGGGCAGGTCTGACATTGTGGCAACTACCGCTGCTGACGGCTTGGCTCTATCCGCCGGCGGTATTTGCGACCCTCGCCCTATGTGCCCTACCCGCCTGGAACAGGTTCCCCGCTCGCACCCGAGTCCTCGGCCAATAAGAACTAGAGGCCCATGCCGCCGAGTTGCGGCGGTTAGGGCTACGATTGCGCAGCTCTTGTTGCACCAGAAAATTGCAGTTGCGGTTGCGACCCAGTCTCGGAAGGCCGGATCTATGCGTAGCTGAAATTGCCGCGACCGTGCCTAGGCAGACCACGGCTTCGCTGGGCCG
Source organism: Acidobacteriaceae bacterium (assembly GCA_003165795.1). Lineage (GTDB taxonomy): Bacteria > Acidobacteriota > Terriglobia > Terriglobales > Acidobacteriaceae > Bog-257. The sequence goes on along the minus strand of PMWW01000191.1, from coordinate 28,618 downwards.
GGTTGGCCGCAGGGAAGGTCTACTTCGCGATCTGCAGCTGATCGCCGACTTGAGTGGCACTGTCGCGGATGGCGCCGATGGGTAGTTCCAGGACGCAGCTGGTCTTCCAACTCAGGCCGGCAATGCGGAAGCGACCGAGCTGCTCCCACAGGCCGTGCACCCGAAGATGGCGATCGAGGGCCACCACGTCGATAGCAAAGCGCATGCCAAAGGTATGAATCCCGGAGGACGGATCGATCAGCAGTCCGCCTCCCGGATCCAGACGTGGTTGGCCAAGCAGACCCACCGCCCGCGACAGCGCCGTCTCCGCAACCCGGACATGGGCGCCGAGGACGGTACCTCGGGTCAGATTGGCGATCTCGATTTCACGAGGTTTCAGCCCAGCTTGCGGCGGGCTGAAACTACGCATGTTTCTTGCGTCTCATGACGACGACGCCCAACAGCACTACGACCAATGCCGCAGCGATCACGCGAACAACTGTGACGGTATCCATCGCTCTTGCCTCCTTAGCAGGTTTAGTAACTTCTTCATTACTTGAAAATGCCGTGCAGATTTTTCCCGATCAAAATCACCGCCGGTCCCAGCAGCACGATGAAGATGCTGGGAAAGATGAACAGCACCAGGGGAAAAATCAGTTTGACGGTGGTCTTGGCGGCCAGCTCTTCGGCCTGCTGGCGGCGCTTCTGGCGGGCCGAATCGGCAAACACCCGCAACGCCTTTACAATGGGCGTGCCAAACCGGTCGGTCTGCGCCAGCATGTGGACGAAACTGTTGACCGTGTCCAGCCGGGTGCGGTCGGCCATGCTCTGCCAGGCCTCGATGCGGGGCTTGCCGGCACGCTGCTCGAAGTTGATCTGAATAAACTCTTCCGAGATTTCCGGCTGGCTGAGGGCCAGCTCCTGGCCGGAGCGCAGCAGCGCCTGGTCGATGCCCAGGCCGGCATCGACGCAGACCACCATTAGATCGAGCGCGTCGGGCAGGCCCAGGCGGATATGCTCGCGCCGGGTGCGAGTGCGATAGTTTACCCAGGCATCGGGCGCCAGATAGGCCAGCGCCATCAGGGCCATGATCCAGACGATGGTGTTGCTGCGAATGAAGGTGCCGGCCAGCACCGCGGTGACCGGACCCAGCAGACGGATGCCGAAGTAGGTATCGACGTCGGCGGCCTGGCGCAGACCGGCGGCCAGCAGCTTCTGCCGCAGCTTCTCGTCTTGCGCCAGCCCCAGCCGGGTGCGGACGAAGTGCACCCCGCCCAGCAGCATTCGCATCGCCCAGTGGCGCGCCTCGGCCGCGCCCTCCTGCAATCGCAAGGGGGCCCGCGTAACCTCGATTAAGCGCTTACTCTCATTGGAGGAGCGCATTAAAAGAAATACCGGTATCAGGGCCAGGGTGCAGAACAGGGTCGCCATCAGGCTGATCAGCAGGGCCGGGCTCATGGTATTCATACCTTCACGTTCACAATCTTGCGGATGGCCAGCGCCCCCAGCACCATCAGACCCAGCCCGGTGTAAACCAGCTTCCTGCCGGTGGGGTCTTCGATCAGCACCCGGGTATAGCCGCGATTGGCCAGGCTCAGCAGAAAGAACATGGCGATGGGCAACAGCGACAGGATCCAGCCGGTCAGCCGGCCCTGCGCGGTGTAAATGCGGATCTCGCCCTCAATGCGCAGGCGCTCGCGAATCACGGCGGTGGTGCGGTCCAGGACTTCGACCAGGTTGCCGCCCGTCTCTTTTTGCAAGAGCATGGCAGTGACCACGAAGTTCAGCTCGGTCAGGGGAATGCGGCGGGCCAACTGCACCAGCGCCTCGCGGGCGGGCAGTCCGAAGTTCTGCTGGCGATAGACTTCGCCGAATTCGGTGCGCACCGGCTCGGGACATTCCTCGCCTACAATCTCGATGGCCGCGGTCAGCGAGTGGCCGGCGCGCAGGGCGCGGCTCATCAAGTCAATAGCTTCGGGCAGGTGACGATTGAAGTTCTTCAGCCGCTGCGCCCGCCGGTAGCGCAGCAGCAGATAGGGCGCGGCGGCGGCGACCAAAGCCACGGGAAGGGGCAGTAAGGCGCTGGGCAGCTCGTAGTATCCGATGCCATAACCCAGGGCGGCCAGCAGCCCCATGCCGCTCAGCATTCCGGCCACGCTCCAGGAGCTTTCCGCCTGGGCAATCAGCAAGCGCAGATGGTGCGCCAGAGGCCAGCGCTGCAGCACCTGGTCGAGCCAGATAAATTGGCTGAGCCGGTTGTATTTGACAATGGCGGCGGTTTCGGGGCCGGCAACGCTACGCGCTTTCTGCGAGTTGTGCAGGTTGGCGATGCGCCCTTCAATGGTGCGTTCGGCCGCCGTCTGCCGGGTCATCAGCAGGATGACGGCAAAGCTCAGCAGCAGCAGCAGCAGGAAGACCAGGACCATCAGAAACATGGCCGGCTCCGTCCGCTGCAGGCGGCGATTTTCCGCGCTAGGTGGCCGGGCACTGGCCAGCGCGGCCGGGCTGCCAAGGTCTTCATCGGGCGCCTACACCTCCTCGGAGAAATCGAGCAGGTTGGGGGCCAGCGGAATGCCTGCCGCGGTCAGCTTCTCGGCGAACTTGGGCACGATTCCGCTGGCGTAGAAGCGGCCCAGCACCTTGCCGTTCGGTCCCAGCCCGCGCTTCTGAAAGAGAAAAATGTCCTGCATGCTGATGACCTGGTCGCTGGTGCCGGTGATCTCGGAGATGTGGGTCACCCGCCGCGAGCCATCGCTCATGCGCGATACCTGCACGATGACCTGAATGGCGGCGGCAATCTGCTGCCGGAGGGCCATTTCGGGCAGGTGGAGATTGGCCATCAGGGCCATGGTCTCGATACGGGAGATGGCGTCGCGCGGGGTATTGGCGTGTACCGTGGTAATGGAGCCGTCGTGGCCGGTGTTCATGGCCTGCAGCATGTCCAGCGCTTCCTCGCCGCGCACCTCGCCCACGATGATGCGATCGGGCCGCATGCGCAGGGCGTTGATCAGCAACTCGCGCTGCCGTACTCCGCCCTTGCCCTCGACGTTGGGCGGACGGCACTCCAGACGGACCACGTGCTCCTGCTTCAACTTAAGCTCGGCCGAGTCTTCGATGGTGACAATGCGCTCGCGGCTGGAGATGAATCCGGAGAGCACGTTGAGCAAGGTGGTTTTGCCGGCGCCGGTGCCGCCCGAGACCACGATATTCAGCCGCGCCTTGACCGCTTTCTTCAGCACGTCCAGCATGACCGGGGTGAACTCGCGATAGGACAGCAGGTCGCCGGCGGTCAACGGGTCGGCGCCAAAGCGGCGGATGGAAAGGATGGGCCCATCGATGGCCAGGGGCGGAATGATGGCGTTTACCCGCGAGCCGTCAGGCAGGCGCGCATCCACCATGGGCGAGGACTCATCTACTCGCCGCCCAACTTTGGAGACGATCTTTTCGATGATGTGCAGCAGGTGATGATTGTCCTTGAAGACCACGTTGGTCTTCTCCAGCACCCCGCCACGCTCCACGTAAACCACCTCGGCGGTGTTGACCAGGATGTCGGTGACCGTGGGATCTTGTAGTAAAGGTTCCAGCGGACCCAGGCCGAAGACTTCGTCGAGCACCTCGTTGGCCAGCCGCTCGCGCTCGCTGACGCTGAAAGGGACGCTCTGCTCGGCCACCAGCTGCAGAATGATGCCCAGCAGTTGCTGCCGGCCGCGGCTGTCCTGCATGAACAGCAGCTTCTCCAGATCGAGCTTGCCGATCAGTTCGCGATGCACCGCCGACTTTACCTCCTGCTGGGCCCGTCCCAGCAAGGGATTGGAGCGACGGGAGATGTCTTGCGGCGAACGGCTGTCCGGGATGGCGATGGCGGCGCCCTCGGCCATGAAGTCTCCTTTCCAGCAGCGGTCGTCTGGGGGCCCGATCAGTTCCAAAAGGAAAACCTCCGCTTGGGTTCGGCCACGCTCGGGTTCGGGGCCGGGACCAGGCTGGCCGCCCATTTGCTCATCTGGATGGCGAACTCCGACTTGCGTTCGGGCAGGATAGGGTTGCCGGTGTTCATGGCGCGAATCAGGTCGGTCGAGCTGTTGGGTATGGTGATAGCAATGGGCTGGCGAATGGCCTTCTCGATCTGTTCCAGACTCAACGCCCCCTCCGCCGAAAAACGGTTGATGACGACTTTGATCTTGGCGGGCGGCACATTGCTCTGCAGCAGGCGATCGATGTAGCGGGACAGATCGCGCAACGCCGGCACGTCGGGGGTGGCGATCAGGTAAAGCTCGTCGCAACAATCGATGGTGGTCAGGCTGAGGTTGTGCACCCCGTGCGGACAGTCGATGACCACGAACTCGTAATTTTCCCCCAGGAAGCGGATGGCGCGCTGGATGTCGTCGAGGGAAACGTTGGCCGAGTCGTCAAACACGTCGGGCGAGGGCAGAATGTCCAGGCAGCTGTCGTGATGGATGACGAAACCCTGCAGCAGGGCCTCGTCCAGCCGGGCGATGTTACGCACCAGTTCATAGAAGTGATAGTTGGCCTGGTCTTCTCCCAGATAAAGCGAGACGTGCCCCAGCCGGCGGTGTTCGTCGAGGATCAGCGTCTTCTTGCCGTACTGGCGCACCAGGAAGCAGCCCAGATGGACTGCCAGGGTGGTGGTCCCGGCCCCGCCGCGCGCCCCCAATAACGCCAGGATCCGTCCCAGCGGCTTGGCTGGGGGCGGGCGGCGGGCGCTGGAGCGGGCGCGCAGCCGGTCCAGCGACTCCGACAACTGGTCGGGGACAACCGGCTTGGTGAGGTACTCGCTGCACCCGGCCCGCATGGCTTCCAGAATGAGGTGGGGACCGGCCTGGGCCGAAACCGCGATCAGGGTGGTGCGGCCGTGGAGCGTCTGTTGCATGGAGTTGGCGGCGGCCACCGCCTGCGCCCGGTCACGGTCGAAGTCGATGACGCAAACCGCGACCTCGGCCCGCTGCAGCTTCTGCCAGAACAGATGATCGCCTTCATAGCGGGCGTAGTCCGGCAGCTCCCCGGCAAAGCTCCCGTGCTTGCGCGCCACCGCTTGCTTGACCGCCTCCACCGTCTCTTGATCGGCGCACAGGGTGGCCACGCACAATCCGGCGGCACCCTCTTTGAGCTGCTCGCGGCTCACTTCGCGCTCCCCGACTTGGTCTTCTTGGGCCCGCATCGCGTCTCAGTTCTTGGGCAGATCGTGGTCGAACGCCGGCGGCTGCAGGAACGGTACCGCCATGGCCGGCGTCGACGGCGCCGGCAGATCTGCCTTGGCTAGGTTGTCGATGATCTTGGGGGTAACGATCACCACCAGTTCCATGGTGGAGCGGTTCAGGTTCTTGGAACGAAAAAGTTGTCCCAGCACCGGAATGTCGCCTATGCCCGGCATCTTGCTCAGACTGTCGGTGGTGCGATGGTCGAGGATGCCGGAGATGCCCAGACTCTGCCCGTCCCTAAGCTCGACTTCGGTTTCCGCCTTGCGAGTGGACAGCGCCGGCAGTACGTATCCGGCGATCACCACTTCATTGGTGTAATCCAGGGCGCTGACCTCGGGCGCCACCCGCAGCCGGATGGTGCCGTCGGAATTGACCCACGGGGTGAACTCCAGCTTGACCCCGTAGGGACGGAACTGCACCGTGATGGTGGGCACGCTGCCCACTCCCCCGGGCTGCACGATGGGGTAAGGAAACTCTCCGCCCGCCAGGAAGCGGGCCGTCTTGCCATGAATGGTGATCAGGGTGGGCTCGGCCAGGATCTCCAGAATGCCCTTGGTTTGCAGGTCCTTGATGGTGGTCCCCAAGCCGTGCGGCAGATTGAAATAAAACAAATTCAGAAAGTCGCTGATCACGGCGCTGTTGCTGCCGTTTTGCGAGCTGAAGCCGGGCGGGCTGAACTGCTCGGTGCTGGTCGAACCGCTGTTCTTGCCCAGGCTGAACAGGTTGATGCCGAAGGCGGTCAGCTTGGAGCGGTCGATCTCGACAATACGCACTTCCAGCTGCACCTGGGGAAGGTGCCGGGGATCGACCACCAGCGCGTTGATGACGTCCTTGGAGTACACCCCGGCCAGCCGGGCCGCTTCCTCGGCCGCGCCATCGCTATCGACCACCCCGCTGAGATGGACCCGCCCCTGCTGGGCCTCGACCTCCACCCGATCGCCGGGCAAAGCCTGGGCGAGCGCAGCGCGCAACCCGGCAACGTCCACGTCGGCCAGCACGGTGTACATCTGGGGCGGCCCGCCATTGCTCCACAGCACCAAGCTGCTGGTGCCGGCAGCCTTGGCGGTGATCACCACCTCCAGCGGGCTGGCGGCGAGGGCGTCCAATACTTGAGGATTGCTTACATAGACCCGGCGCAGCTTCTCCGGCAGATCCATAAACAGCGAGCGCCCCACGACCAGGTGCAGGCTCTGCCGATCAGCCGCCGCCAGCTCCTGCGGGCCGGCCGGTGCCGGGGGCAGACTGGCGCTCAAGGCGAAAGGCGCGGCATGCTTCTGCACCGCTGCCGGCCCCTCCCCCGTGGCCGCCGGTGGGGACGCGGCACTGGGTCCGGCGGCGACGGCCGAAGCCGCCGGGGGTGGACCGGTTGACGGGGTTTGGCCCGCCAGCATTGCGGCCGCCAGCCATAGCATCGCGGCCAGGATTGAGGTGCGGCGAATAGGGGGCGTTTTCATGGGGTCACTCAAAACTCTTGGTGGTCCGCTTGTCGCCAAGGATGGTCTCGACCACGTCTGGTTGTCTTATCGGCAAGCGCCCGCGCGGCGTTACTGCCGGGGCGGGCATCGGCCCCACGCCCGACAGTTGCGCAATCTGGATCGGCATGGCCTTGACCTGAGTGTGGTCGGCGCCGTTGCGCAGCACAAACTGGATGGTCCCCTGGGTACTGGCCAGCACCAGTTTCTGGGCGTCCTCGGGGGTCAGCAGCAAGGTCACCACGTTGACGTTCTCGGGCTTGCCCTGGGGATCGGCTTCCGCCTTCTGGCCGATGGTCAGCACCTCGACGTCCTGCAGCACGATCTGGGTCGCGGGGGTGGGAAAGCGGTCGGAACGGAAGGTGACCAGCACATCCACGTGGGAGCCGGGAAACAGAAAGCCGGCCACGCCCACCACCTCGTCGGACTTGACCGAGGTGGCCCGCATGCCTTCGGGAATCTTCACCGTCAGCCCGATGCCCGAGCCCGGAGCAGCCAGATAGGGGTCAAGAATGGGTTGCGAGCCGGCCACCGGATAGATCACGGCGCGGCCCGCCAGGTCTCCAATCCTGGTGAAGGCGCCAGCCAGCGGTAGCGCAGCCGGCCACTCCACCAGCACCAAGTCTTCGGGCTTGAGCACCTCTCCGGCCTGCAACGAGCGGGAGGGTGCGACATAGCGCTGCACGGTGGAGTGCGAGTTGTGGCCGTTAAGCTTGCGGCTGAGGAAAAAGGTGACCGCGCCGGAAAGCAGCAGCGCGGCGATAAGAGCAGTAGCCAGACGACGGAAGTTCATGTCCTCATCTCAGCAGAACACTGCACAGGGACGATCCGGCGCCGGCGGCAATGGCCAGCCCGTAAGGCAGACGCAGGGTTCCGGGGTTGCTAAGGTTCAGGTCAGGATGGGGCCGCAGACCGGCGCTGCCGTGGTACACCAGCAAGCGGCCCATGTTGGTGAAGGTATCTTGCAGGCGATGGCGCAGCAGGGCCAGGACCACGGCAAACAGTCCGCCCAGCAAAGCCGTGCCCAGCAGAATTCCGGCGACTGCGCTTAACCCGGCCAGACAGCACACCGCAGTAATCAGCTTAACGTCGCCGGCGCCCATGCCTCCGGCCAGATAGAACAGCAGGAAAATCGCTCCCGCCAGCAGGCCGCCGACGGCGGCGCCGCTGAGCGAGCGCCATCCCCCGAGCCCCAGATGAAGCAGGAGACCGGCCAGGATGCCCCAGCCGGTGAGCCAGTTGGGAATGCGGCGGGTACGAACGTCGTAGACCGCGCCGATGCCGGCACAGACGAATGACGCTAACCCATACACCGTGTCCATGGCGAAACCGTGCACCTATCGCCTCGATCCCCGGGCTGGGGGCCAGCGCCCGCCGCCGTTTGCCATAAAATCCCGGCCTGCCGCTCCGGGCCCCGCTGCGGCGCGCGGCCCCGCCCGCTGGCCTTCCGCAAGTGGCTGCGCTCGGCAACCACTTTCGGCGCTGATTGTTCCCGCCGGGCGTCGCAGCCCAGTGGCCGGTCAACTGCATTCCTGCCGCGCCCTAAGTTGCCCGCCGGGCCTCGGCCAGGCCCGGCACCGCGGCCTGCGGAAATACCTAATGGTTAGGCGACGGCGCTGCTGAGCTTGCTGCCCACCGCGCTGAACGCATTGCTGATGTTGCTGGCCAAAGTGCTCATCGCCGCTACCGCCGCTAAACCAATGATGGCTGCCACCAGAGCGTATTCGATCAAGTCCTGACCGGATTCGTCCCGCAGCAGATTGCTAAGCGTTTGGATTTTCATGTTCAACCTTCCTCCCCTGCGAAGCCTGAGAGACAGACCATTCTGTCTGCAGCTTGTGCAGCTAGTTAGTACTCTCAATCACGCCTATCGGCATTGCAATGGATATTCGATAGAGATCGCGCTTAGTAATACTAGATTGGGCCAGCTGCCAAAGCGGGAATTGATAACTAAATAATAGTTGACTACAGATTATTCCAAGGACCAGGAAAACATTAAGTCTATAGGTTGAAGAGACAGCCTTCAGGCCGTCCTAACTATTGAGTATGAAAGAAAGGCTTTAGCCCGGCAAGGATTGCCCTGGATCTGAGCAGATCGTCGCTAACCGCCCAGCGCGCCGCCGAGCTTGCTGCCGACGGCGCTAAAGGCATTGTTGACCGTGCTCGCCAGGGTGCTCATGGCGGCGACCGCCGCCAGCGCTATGACCGCTGCCACCAAAGCATGCTCGATCAAGTCCTGACCGCTGTCTTCCCGCAGGAAATTGCCTATTGGGAATAGTTTCATCGTCTGCCTTCTTTCTTGCAGGCCAGGGGACGGGTCTTATGCGCGCGGGAGCGCCGATGGTCTGGCCCGCGCCAGTAGGACCGGCACGCTGGGAGTGAGGCAGGCCAATTGCAGCCGTACTACCTATCGGCGAAAACCCGCAGGGCTTTACTTTAGTAAAGAAACTTTCAGCATGGGAGTGGTAGCGGCGGGATTGAGGGCCATCGTCAAGGCCCCGCTGCCGCTAAGCTGCATCTGGTCGGTGACTACGTTGCCCCAAATCAAGGTACCGTTGCTGGTGCCTCCCGGGATCTGAAAGATGGTGGCGTAGCTGCTGGAGTGGAAATAGAGAGTACCGGTATAAGCTAGGCTGCCCGAACCCTGCAATTGCGGCGAAGCGGAGTCGGCATGGTCCATAAACATAAGCAGGCCGCGGATGGCGCCGAGCGAGTCGGTAGTGTCGCCGGCATTGTCCCAGTAGGTGCCCTTGGTGGTGCACTGGGCCAACATGATGTTGGTGTCCAGCAAGCTGGCTAAGCCTAGATAGGCAGGTGGAGTACTGCCATCGCAGGTGAGGTCGGTGACCGGGACCTTGTCGACCCGGGGATAAGCAGGCGCGCCCGAGGCGCCGCTGATTATCGGCGCCGCCGACCCGTGAAAGTAGAACATGACCCCGTCGGTCTGGTGCCAGGTCCAAGCTCCGCCCCCTCCGGCGCCGTTGGGCCCGGCCGTCTTGGTTAGGTAGCTGCAATAGGTGGTGCCGGTGATGACTCCGGTCGAATTGGCGCAAGGCTTCGCCATGCGAATGCTGTCGCTGCCGCCAATGGCCAGGTTGCCATCCATGTAGTACACGCCCGGCAGGAAGGTAATAACGTCATTGCCATTTTCCGAGATGCCGCTGGGATAGTATCCCGGCGCATATTCCTTGCAGCCTCTTAGGGGATAGTTAGGCGGTCCCCAGCCAAAGTAGTTGGTGGGGCTCTGGTCGGGACAACCATCGGTCTCCGCCGCCGCAGGAATGAAGTAACCGTTCGCCGACTTGGTCAGCGGGGTCACGGTTTTCATGCCGGCGGCGGCGGGCACGCCGGCGTAGGGATCGGCGACCGGGCTGGCGGGCCAGTCCCAGTGGCCGGTAGTTCCTCCGTCGAAGCCGGCCGGCAGTCCGGTGTTGCCGTTGCTTCCGTAGCAGCCAGTGGAGGCACCGGGAGCGGTGGTCGGGCCGCCGTAGGTGCCCACGTCGGAGCCGGTAAAATTGGGGCCGCCGAGATGGGTGTCAATCACTCCGCTGGATCCGCACAGCACCGCGGTCGCACTGCTGGAGTTGACCACGATGCTGCGTGGCGGACCGCCGACAATGGCCAGCGACGCGCCGCCGGAATACGACAAGGCCCCTGATACCGAAGGGTTGAGCACCATGATAGGAGCACCCTGCATGATCTGGGTGACCCCGCAGCTGCTGCTGGCCGACACGGTTTGCGTCTGATTGGCGGTGAGCAGCGTACTGAAGTAGGTCTTCACCGGCAGCGAAACCGAGACTTGCATGAAAGGATATTGCGTGGAGGCCGAAGGCGGCGCGGTGGCGCCGGGGACGCTGCTGGGAAAGGTCCAGGAAACGCTAGCTGCGCCGCCACTATACCCACTGAATCCGTTCTTGGCGGCGTACCAGCACATGGTTGGACCGGCCGAGCCGTAGGCGCTGCAATTACCGGCGGTGCCCAGGATGTAACCCATGTTGGGCAAGCTCGCGCCGGCGGCCAGTTGATAGATGTCCATGGCGCCCGCCTGGCAGGCGGCGTCGGCAGCCGTCTGCACCTGCTGGCGCTGGAACCAAATGTTGGTGTAGTCCACCGCGAAGGCCAGAGCGGCCAATAAGAACAAGCTCAGCATAAGGACCACCACAATGCTGGCCTGTCCGGCTTGGCTCGGCCGACGGTCGCGCCGTTTAGTCCGATCGATAAAAGAACAATCCATGAGGTGGCCCCTCAGAAGACAATCCGTCCTTCGGCTTTGATCTGCATCTGTGGCGAGTTGAACCCCGGCAGGGCCAGATACGACACGTACGGATAAGAGATGGTGACCAGCACGCGGCTGGAAGGGGTCGATGTCCCATCGGGCCAGGAGGGCGTTACCGTCATGCCGCTGGTGTCGTGAAAAGAAATGGAGGCATAGCTGTTGACCACGGCAGTAACGTTGTTGCCGCCGCTGTCGGCGCAGCCGCTGCTGGGGCCGCTGCATGAACTGTTGTCGGTCCCATGGACGATGGCATAACGCACCCCCTCGCGCGCCGCATTGCCCAGAACACTGTAGGTATAGATGGCCATGCAGAATTCGAAAATCAGGAAGGCCATCAGAAATAAAGTCCACACTGACAAGCAAAACTCAATCATCATGGAGCCAGACTCGTCCCAGCCTAGGGTGGTTCTGCGCCGACAGTAACGCCGAAGATAGGACACGACCATCATCAATCAACTGCCCTCATTTCTGCCTTCCAATGCACCGTCAAAGGCGGCATGGTAAAGGTGAAGAAATTGACGGGAATAGGAGGGGCCACGGTATACACGACGTCCACCCGCTGGGTCAGCATTCCGTTGTTCGATTCGGGGTCCTGGTCGGGAGTGAAGGTCAGCGCGCCGGAAGGAAACGTACTGCAGTTGGTGATATAGCCATTGGAAGTATGGGTGATTCCAATTTCCTTGGAGCAGACTTCGACAAAAGTTTCGCTGCTCATACTGGCCAGCCCAGACAAATCGCCGCCCGCCAGCCCCGCAGCTCCCGCGGTGTCGGCAAGCGAGCCGGCGCTTCCCGGCGAAGGTAGTTGGGTTTGCGCGGGCGATACAAATCCTTGTCCCGAGTACAACACGGCATTACGGGACGATGAAACCAGGTTGGCAGCCACGATGAAGAAATAGCCAATGTCAATGGCGAAACAAAGCATGAGGACGAGGACCGGCATGACCAAGGCAGTCTCGATCAGGCTCGATCCCTGGTTGTTCTTGGCCGCTCCTTCCAAAGATAGATGACGCATGGATGAACTACGCTCTCTGGAAATGGTATGGCTAGGACGACCCGCGACCAAGGATTATTCCTATGTAGGCAGACAATCTTTTCCCAATATGAGGAGTGCCCAGAATGGGTTTGGCGACCCTGAAATAGTTAGTGCATTCCCCACCAAACTATGGCCAGCTTTGCGCAACGGCGATAGCCTGATTTGTGCTGTCCCAGCCAGTCGCGACTTCGAAGTTCCTATCGCCTGCGGTAGCTTCACCGGCCCGGTCTGAAGCTCGGCCCAGAGCAGGCTGGTGGCAGAAAGTATTTTCCTTTCCGGTATTACTCGCGGTCGTTCTAGGCGGATCGATCTTTGTTTTTGACAGCGGCAGCATTGCCGATCCCGATATCTGGTGGCACCTGCGCAATGCGGAAGTCTTTGTCCAAAGTCATTCCGTGGTGCACCACGATTTCTATTCCTTTACCGCAGCTGGCTCGAGATGGATCAATGAAGCGTGGCTAGGCGAACTCCCCTATTACTTTGGTTGGCGGTGGTTGGGGATTCGAGGCGTTTATCTGGTGATGCTGGCCGCAGTGGAACTCATTCTCTTGGGCGTATTCGGACTGGCATATCTCAGCTCAAAGAATGTGAAGGCCGCATTTGTCGCGTCGTGGCTGGCAGTATGGCTGGCCACGGTTTCCTTCGGACCACGCACTTTGCTAGTAGGCTGGATATGCCTGGTGGCGGAGCTGTTCATTCTTGCTCAGTTCAAGCGAGGCAGAGACTTGACCTGGCTGCTGCCTCCTCTTTTTGTACTTTGGGCCAACCTACATGGATCGTGGCTGATTGGCATGGTGCTGTTCGTAGTATTTGTTGCGACCGGCTTTGTGGAAGCAAGCTGGGGCAGGATTGAAAGTTCGCGATGGATTCCGGCCCAGCGAACGAAACTAGCCATGGTAGGCGCATTGAGCGTGGCTGGGCTATTTCTGAATCCCTACACCTATCATCTGGTTTTCTATCCCTTCAACTTCGCCTTTCGCCAGCGGCTCAACGTGAACCACGTAGATGAGTGGATGAGCCTCGATTTTCATGGAGTACGGGGAAAGATACTGTTCGGAATGCTGGCGGTGACCATTCTTCTTGCCCTGGCGCGTAAGCGACGCTGGGGTCTCGATCAGGTGGGGTTCTTGATTATTGGCTACTATGCGGCCATGACCTACAGCCGCTTCTTGTTTCTGGCCGCGATTCTGTTGACCCCAATCCTGGCCGAGGAATTGGATTTCTTTCCCCATTATCGTCGGGAGGTCGATAAACCTTGGCTGAACGGCCTGCTCATGGTCGCGATTCTGGCCGGCTGTGTGTGGCGATTTCCATCGAGTGCATACCTGCTTCGCGACACGGTGAGGTACTATCCGGTGAAGGCGCTGCCCTATCTGCAGCAATTCCGGCCTGCGGGCCGCGTCTTCAACGATTGTCTGTGGGGCGGCTATTTAACTTGGAACGCGCGCAACATTCCGGTGTTCATCGATTCCCGCATCGATATTTATGAGTACAACGGCGTCTTTGCCGACTACCTTGACGCCATGGGCATTAAGAACACTCTGGAAATTCTAGACAAGTACCACATACGCTACGTCCTCTTTCCGCAAGAAAGTCCAGTGGCCTATCTGCTGGGGCACAACTCCGGCTGGAAAAGTAACTATCAGGATGGAACGACGGTGCTGCTGGAGCGAATGGGCCCGGTGCCGTAGGGTCCCAGGCCGGAGATACATTCCTAAAGCGTGTTTCAGGAATGCTTCTTTGCAGGGGTGCGGCTTCAGCCGCGCCGTCCCGAGCCGCATAAAACGTGGGCTTCAGCCCCTGAGTCAACAAGCCGCTGGCTTGCGAGCGATTCGTGAAACACGCTCTAATAGTCCGGGAACAGTCCAATACATTCAGTGCCGCTACTGGGGTAGCAGTGTAATCCGGACTGCGTCGGCGGCGTCAAGGGTGATAGCATCGGGCTGTTGCGACACCCAATCCAAGGGCACGGCCCAAAGCCGCAGACCGGTAATAGCGGAGCGCGAATTCGGCCGCCACTGGCCCTCATCGGCGCTGAAGTAGGCTGCCAGGTCGGGCGCGTCCCACGGGTAAAACCAGAGGTCGGTGGGAACATTGGGCTGCACCAGCATCCATTGAAAGTCGCGTGTTCCGTCAGCGCGGCTGATCTCCAATTGCAGGCGCTCAGGTTTGCGCAACTTCCACCACACAGGATAATGAACCGTAAGTCGCAGCCGCAGGAAGTCGAAGCCGCTGGGCCAACTGGGCGGTCCCAGATCGGTGGTCGAGCTTCGCTTGGTGATCGCATAAGTTTGCGCCGCCAGACCCAGCGATTGGGTTTGCATCGCGAGACGCGCGGCGCGCGAGTCATCGCGTTGCAGACCGACAACACCGGGAGTTAATGGCTGCACCGTGCGGTAATGGCGGAGCGTCCAAAACCACACTTCCGGAGTGCGGGTGAAGTTGGGAACTCCGTCCACCGGCACGCTCAGGTAGTTGCGCGACCAGCGTGCTACGTCGGCCGCAGACCACCGATTGAGGTCGGCGTCGGGAAGGTAGAGCGCGGCCGCGGCTGGTGTTCGCTCCAGTCCGGCGATTTCCAGTTGCGACAGATATGCGCCGCTGGCGGTGTAGGCCTGCATCAGACCGCCCGCAACATTGCGGCGCGATGCCAAGCCAAACATGGTCTGGTAGGGAAATACGAAAACGGAGTCATTCGGTCGGCTGTGCTGTTGCAGAAAGCCGGCGGCGGCGGTGAGCATCTGCGGAGTCAACGGCTCTTGATAACAGGCGCGGTCAAACTCACTGGAACCGGGCGGACATTCAGTTAATGGATTTCGCAACTGAGCATACAGCCGGATGACGCTGGAGGGCCGGAAAACCGGGTGAGAAAAGAGCATGCAAGCCGCAATGGCGATCAAGACTCCCACGGCCGAGGCACGGCCCGCCAACGAGAACAGTATCGTGCCGGCAAAGAATGTCAGGGCGAATTCGCCGATGATCACGTGTCCGATGTCGGAGCGCACCAGAGCGCTTTGCAGCATGGCCAGCGCAAAGACAAAGCCACCGAGCAGGAAGCCGGCACGTTGGGTTATGGCGTGATTGCCTTGGCGGGTCTGGGCCCGCACCAGGAAAATCGCAAGTCCGATCAACAGCGCACTGAACAGATGGAGTTCGCCCACGGCGGTCATCGCCGCGGGCGTGGCCCAGCGATAAGCGGCGACCTGGGCGAGCGACTCGCGCCAGAAGCGGAAGTCTAACGGCCTGGCCATCACCCAGTTGATCGTAATGACGAATACGACCGCAGCCACAGCGAACGCCAGTAAAGTGGAAAGCAGCTTGCCGAGGAAATTCTCGCCCCAAGTTTCGACGGCGATGGCGGCGCAGACGATAACCCATGCGGCCGTCGCATAGATGCCAGTGTCGCCGGCGATCAGGAAGGCAATCGCCCAAAGCAAAGCCCCGGCAATTCCAAAGACGTAGGGTCGAGTGCGTCCTTCCCTCACCGAATACCAGCCGCGTAGAAATAGCGCGAAGAGAAGCACCGGGAGGGTCGTGCGTAAGGATGTCTCCCAGAAGGAGGCGAGCAATAGCAACAGGACGAAGCGCTTCCAAGCTGGCTGTTCGGGGATCAGCAACCGCAGCGCTAAGTACGCGAACAGGAACGCCCACCACAACGGGATAGTGTTCCAGGTTGCGTATAAGGCGCCCACGGAGAGCGGCATGGATCGCGCCGGAATGGAAGATAAGAATTGAAACAGCGGTCCGTGGGTGAAAGCGAGGTCGCGGCCTACCCAGATCCCACGCAAAGCTTTGAAGCTGGCATCGAGGTGCCAGTTGTCATCGATGAGACCGTAGTTGGGGACGAAGGTGACGCTCCGCGGCACCAGCCACACGGTGGGGAACGATGCCAGCATAAGCAGCAATACGCCCAGGAAGTCCCAATATTTTGCGAAGATCGCGGACGGCCGTTGGGCAACCGACGGGGCGGACGGACCGGGCTTGCTTAGCGCGACATCGAGCTTCTCCATAGACGAGAGACATTTTACCTTGGGCGACAGGATAGCGCCGGCGCTCCGCTCTACGCGAGCATCCTCGGTCACCACCAGCTTCGCTGGCGTGCTCTACCCCGATGGCGAGATTCCTGTCATACTCGCAAACTGAAATTCATCATCGACTATCTGCACGCCGGAGGCGCAGTCGAGATTCTGGATGGCGAAGATTTTCGTTCTCCTTGATACGGCGTCGGCTCGGCACGAGAGGAGACATGCAGACTTCGGTCAAAGAAATTTTGTCCAAGCCTCGCTCCCAAGAAGTGGCGCGGGCGAAACCAACGGCCATCTGGATTTTTATTGTGGCGTCGCTGCTGGCCGTCTTCTATCTAGTTACCAGCATTTATATCGCTGCGCACCGTTTGTTCTGGTTCGACGAACTGTTCACTCTGCATATCGCGCGGCTGCCCGGATGGACGACGATCTTCACCGCACTGGGGCATGGGAGCGATGCCTTGCCGCCGGCCTACTACCTGGTGGTCAGAGTATTCGATTCCCTGTTCGGCCCTGGCGACGTCGCTGCGCGGCTGCCATCGGCGATCGCCATGGTGGTGGGACTACTCGTGATCTTCGACTGCGCCCGGCGCCTGAGCGACGGGCTGCACGGATTGATCGCCCTGTCATTGGCGACGTGCTCGTTTTTGCCTTACTACGGCTACGAAGCTCGGTCGTACGCTATCTACTTCATGCTAGCGGCATTGTCGCTTTGGGTGTGGACCTATGCCGGAGTCAGCCAGAAGACGTCGGCGATTCTTTTCGGCGCGGTGTTCTTCGCCGGAGTTTGCTTCCACTACTACTTCGTCATGGGCCTTGCTCCCTATGTAGTGTGGGAGCTGCTGCGCTGGAAACCGGGGCAGCGTCCCTCGGCTAAGCTGGTCGCGGGAATAGTGGGCGCGCTGGTTCCGGTGGCGCTACTTTCGCCGCTGATCCTGTCGTTCTCCAACAAGTTTTCGGGCGGCTATTGGAACCGGCCGTCCTTCACCGAATTGCGGGCCATCTTCGCTCAACTGTTTCCCGATGGCTTGTTCCTGCTGGCGCTCATCATGATTTGGATTGTGCTGGTGGGCACCGACGACGATAAGGATGCCGGGTTGCCGGCTATGCCTCCGGCTGAGGCGCTGGGCTGGTTGTTTCTGGGTATACCGCTGGCGGCCTTCGTGGTGGCGGAGTTGAAGACCAACGCCTTCTACAGCCGTTATTTTATCGGCGTGTTGCCTGGAGTTGCGGTCGCATTTGCGGTTTGCCTGTGGCGGCGTTTTCGCCAGATCTCGCTGGTCTCATCGGGAGTGTTTCTGCTGCTGGCGACTTGGGGAGTGGGACACCAGTTGACCGTCGCCCAGCACCCCGACATGGTGGAAGCCACCGGGGCCCGGCAGTTCCTGCAGGTGGAAAGTTCCTTGCAAGTCGAAGGCAAACGTTACTTCGTGTTCTCCGGACCGCTGGTTTTTCTGGAAGCGCAATATTATGCCAACCATCCTGAGCAGTGCGTTTTGCTGCTGCCGGGCGATTTCAGCCGGCCGGTCAAGGGCGGTCGCGACCCTTACTTGCATCAACGCCTGGAGTTGAACCTGGCGCAATATTATCCGCTGCAGTCGTGGACGGTAGACGACCTTCGCCGCCATGCTGCCGAATCGGTGTTAATCGATCCGACGGAAGAGGCGCTGACGGCGGCGCAACGCGAAGGACTGCAGCCCAAGGTCCGCTTTTCGACGCCGGTGCAGGCGGTGTATCTGCAGTGAAGCAAGTCCTGGCCAAGAAATCGCGGTCAATAAGATTGGAAATAACGTTCGTTCGAAGTTTCTGCAAGGGAGCTTGGGCGGTTTTTCTGGCCGGATAAGATCAGCCGGCTAGCATTCTTCGTCGGCAGGCTGCCAGTACGGCGAGCGCGCACCGGGGCGCAGGGCGGTACGCGGCGCGGGGACTTCGGCGTGAGCACTGAAGCGCTCGACGATGGCCTGCTTCATGTCCTGTCTTTTCAATTGGGTCAGCAGTTCAGGCGCCAGCGCAGGTGCCGCCAGGGTCTCATCCGGTGCAATCTTGCTTTTTAACATTGATGCTCCAAGTCATGTTAGATAGATATCCGGCGATCAGCGGAATTTCCGCGGACCGTTACCACCGGACACGGTGACTGGCACACAACTTCATAAGCGTGCGGCCACATCAGCCGGTCCAGAATGCCGTTCCAGGGGCGCACGCCCATCACCAGCAGATCTGCCGCGATCTTGTCCGCCGTCTCCAGAATGGTGGTCTCCACGCGTCCGGCTTCGACGCGCACGCCGCATTGGACGCCGTCCGCCTCGCGTCCCAGCAACTCCGCCAACTTGGTCTTGATACCCTGCTCGACGCTGGCGCGCGCGGCAACGCCTTTGACGGCCGCTGGATTCAGCACATGCAGCAGAGTAAGTGTGGCTTTGCGGGCGCGCGCCAGCGCGGCAGCGTAGCTCACCGCGCGCTCCGAGGCCGGAGTGAAATCGGTAGGGACGAGAATATTTTGGGTTGGACTCTTGTAGGTAGTGCGGTGCACCCGCGGCCCGATCGTCAGCACCGGGACGGGCGATTGACGAAAGACCTTCTCCGCCACCGAACCCATCAGCACCTTGCCCAGGCCGCTGCGACCGTGGGTTGCGACCACGATCAAATCGATTTGCTGGGCGCAAGCGAAGTCGAGAATGGCTTCCGCCACCGCGCCTTCCAGCATATATAGGTGATAGTCTTTGCCCTCGACATAGGCATGGCTGCGCGTCAACTCGGCTTTCAGTTCGAGCAAATCGCGGCGGGTAGCGTCCTTGGCGGGGACGTAGGCATCGGGGCCGGCGAGCAGAATTTCGTCCGTAGGAATGACCGAGACGACATAAGCCGTAGCCCGGTAATCGTGTGCCAGGTCCAGTCCGAAGGTGAGGGCCACATTGGAATAGCGGGAAAAGTCCGTCGCGATGAGCACATTATGAATGCCCACCCCGACGGGTGTGAGCTGTGCCGTAACCATGGTGCGCGACCGTTCTCCCCACGCGGTGGGGTCGTTGGCTGAGCACTCTCGCCGGAGGGCCGGCTTCGCAGCTAATTCCGGTCCGAGCTTCCACTTGACCTTACTGTCTTTGTTGTACCGCAATTCGGACCGGAATGCTGTGACGCCGATCAAATGCTCATGTGATAGAAGACCAGGTTGGGACGCGCGCCATGCGTTGTGTCAAGTTTTTTCTTGCGCTGTGGGGTTACGAAAGGGCTAGAACCTTCGTAAGGGGTCGATGTGACGCACCTCACTGCATCGCGCCGGGTGCGGCTCTTAGNNTGTCGTGCCTGGGTGCACTTCGCCGAGCGCGCTGGAAGCGCTTCCACATTTATTTAGAAGTTGTGGATGGCAAAACGACAGCAAGTTCATAAATCAAGAGATAAGGAAAACAACGCAGCAAGCATAGATTCGGCAACTTAGAAACGCCGTGGCGTAGGAGCTAAGACAGTTTGCTGAAAACCTCGGTCAGAGGTTGTTTCGAAGGGGCGTAGCTTTAGNNAGCCGGCGGCAGCAACTATGCTTATCAAGTTTTCAGCAGCCCGTTCAGTCGGTGAGCGGCCTGTTTTTCCGAGTTTGTCGGCACTCTGTAAGGCCCTCGAAAAACATTCGCTTGCCCAGAGTGGCGGGCGACGGCATTGGATCCGTTGAACGCAGTCGGGCCGAGGGGAATGTCTGCCTTCGTGGCTTGAATTTTGCCGGGCCGAAAATTGAGCGGGTGAACCAAGGAAGCTCTGATTAAGTCTGGGCCTTCGCGGGGGACGGCCTTCAGAGACTGTCGCGACTGAAAAAGAAAGTTTGTGGTGGAACAAGGTGCTAGAAAAACCCAATAGACTAGCCGCGCAGCGGCGGCCATGAAGTTAGCCCGGCGCGTGAGCGCCGGGTAAAGTGGGAATAATCCCGAGCCGCGTAGCGGCGACAGGGGTCGCGACACAGTCTCTTCAGGCTGCCCGTTATAAGGAAGGGTGGGCTTTAGCGCTTGAGGCACTGCCATCCGACTTAATCAGACCTTTCAGAGAACTCCGCCCGCAAGAAATCGTGACAGCTTCCCCATTCATGGACTGGGAAGGTTGTGCAGCGTACGGATGGCATAGCGAAAGCCTAAGGGCTCCACTTTCACCTGTCCCTGATACGGTCGATCGAGGCCGGCGATGGCGACCAGCACCAGCGAGATCAAGAAGGTGAGCACCAGCACCTGTAACAGGTGAAAGCGGAAGTTAGGAACCCCGAAGAAACAGGATGCGGCGACCGTGATGATGCCGCCGGCGATCAGCACCGTCCACAAGACTCCCGGCAGACTCTCGCTGGTTTGCATGGCCCGAAGACGGCGGTATTGCGTCAATCCGCGTAATTCCTCCATGATCTGGTAGGCCGCGATGGCATCGGGTTGAGCATGCGCCTGGCTTTGTCCTACCAGCTTCCAAATCTGGTTGATGATGTCGCTACCTTCCGCAGTCATTTCTCCTTTTTCCATCGCCGGCCACTCGCGGTCCAGCGTGTTGTCTGCGTACTGGATGCACAGGGCCTGGATCTGCCGCGCATTCACGTCCTGCAATTCGGTGGCGATGCGGTAAACGTTCACCAGGGCTTGGCTTCCTGCTCTTCGTTGGCTTGCGCCTGTTGCGACATCGTCCAGACGTTCGATAGCGTGAAGGCCAGGATCACCGCGTAGGTGGTGCCGATCACGGTCACGACGGCGCCGGTGAAATCGTTCGACTCCTTGCGGAAGGGCGCGGTGGAGGCGCGCGTCACCAGAAACAAGAAGAGCAGGGCCGCGGCCGAACAGGCGATGATAATCAGAATGCTATTCAGCACAATCGTTCAACCTTCGCATCGGCACTTTTATTTCACTCCTAGATCGAACAGCGAAATGTGCGCTGGCATGTCGCTGCTCCAATGCGCCCGGCAATTTGCCAGCTGGCTGGCTACGCGCTGGGCGCCGCTTCCGGAGCCGGAACTTTCTCGCGCTCGACCATCGACTTCACGATCACGTACAGCACGGGGATGAAGAACAGGTTCAGTGCGGTGGAGAAGATCATGCCGCCGAAGACGGTGGTGCCCACCGAGTGGCGGCTCTCCGACCCTGCGCCGCTGGCGAACACCAACGGCAGCACGCCGAGAATGAAGGCGAATGACGTCATCAGAATCGGACGCAGGCGGATGCGAGCTGCTTCCACTGCCGCTTCTTTAATCGACAGTCCTTTGTGACGCAACTGCTCGGCAAACTCCACGATCAGAATTCCGTTCTTGCTGGCCAGGCCGATCAGCATCACCAGTCCGATCTGGCAGTACACGTCGTTGAGTTGTCCGCGCAAGGATTGCGCAATCAGGGCACCCAGCATCGCCATGGGCACGCTGAGCAGAATGATGAACGGCAGCACGAAACTCTCATACTGCGCCGACAGCGTCAGATAAACCAGCAGCAAGCCTAAGCCGAAGAGCAGCGCCGATTGGCTGCCCGACTTGATCTCTTCCAGCGATAGTCCTGACCAGGTGTAGTTAAAGCCCAGCGGCAGCTTCTTGGCTACCGTGTCCATGGCGGCGATTGCCTGTCCTGAACTGTAGCCTGGGCCGGCCGAGCCATCGATTTCGGCCGAGCGGAAAAGATTGTAGTGGGTGATGACCTGCGGCGAGGTCGACTCGGTGATGTTCACCACATTGTCCAGCGGGATCATGTCGTTCGTATCCGAGCGAACATAGAATTGCCGAATGTCGCGCGGCTGGCGGCGGAACGACTGGTCGGCCTGGACGTAGACGCGATAGGCGCGATTGTTGAAATCGAAATCGTTGACGTACGCCGAGCCCATGTAGACCTGCAAGGCGTCGCTAATCTGATCGATGGGTACTTGCAAGCTGCGCGCCTTGGCGCGATCGATGTTCACCACGAACTGCGGATCGTTGGCGGTGAAGGCGCTGAACAGGCCGCTCAGATCTTTCCGCGAGTTCCCTTCCCTCACCAGGTCCTGGGTGACGTTATACAGCTGTTCAACGCTGTTGCCACCTTCATCCTGCACTTCAAAGGTGAAGCCGCCGAAGCTGCTGATGCCGGCGATAGACGGCGGCAAAAACGGAAAAGCTTGTACATCGGTAAGCTGCATCAACGGTCCGCGAATGCGGTTGACGATGGCGGTGGCGGAATTCTGCTCGCCCTTGCGCTGGTCGATGTTGGCCAGGTTGAGGAAGACCATGCCTTTGTTGGCGCCGCTGCCGCTGAAGCTGAATCCTACGACGGTAAAGGCGCCGATGATGTCTTTCTCCTTGGCGACCACCGCTTCCACCTGGCGCATCGCCTTTGAGGTGTACTCCACCGACGCTCCCTGCGGCGCCTGCACCGTAATCATGAACCATCCCTGATCTTCGTCGGGAACGAAGCCGGTCGGCACCATCTTGTAAACGACGTAGGTGGCGGCCAGTCCGGCAAAGAACACGATGAGTACCAAGTAGCGCAGCCCAATCGCTTTCTTGGCGCTATAAACGTAGTATGCGGTGCCGCGATGGATCACGTGCTCCACCGCGCGGAAGAAAATGTTTTTCTTGCCCGTCTCCGGCCGCAGCAGCAACGCCGACAGCGATGGGGTAAAGGTGAGCGAGTTGAAAGCGGAGATGCCGATGGCGAACGCGATGGTCAGCGAGAATTGCTGATACAGCAGTCCCGTGGTTCCGGGAAAAAACGCTACCGGCACGAACACAGCGACCAGCACTAGCGAGGTCGCGACCACCGCCCCGGTCACTTCGCCCATTGCCTTGGAGGCGGCGATGTGGGCGTCGGAGCGCTCCTCGCTCATATGCCGCTGGATGTTTTCGATCACCACGATGGCGTCGTCGACCACCAGACCAGTGGCCAGCACGATGCCGAACAGCGTCAGCGTGTTGATAGAAAAGTTCAGCAGCTTGATGAAGGCGAATGCGCCGACCAGCGATACCGGAATCGTGACTGCCGGGATCAGCGTGCTGCGCCAGTCTTGCAGGAAGACGAACATCACGATCATGACGAAGATGATGGCCTCCACCAGCGTCTTCAGTACTTCATGAATGGAGTCGCCAACGAACGTTGTCGTGTCAAACGCGATCGCATAGCGCAGTCCCGGCGGAAATCTCTTGGAAAGCCGCGTCAGCTCAGCGCGCACCGCTTTGTCTACATCCAGCGCATTGGCCGTCGGTAGCTGGCTGACGCCGATCCCGATTCCGTTGTAGCCGTTGAAACGCAACTGGCCGCTGTAGTCCTCGGCCCCCAATTCGGCGTGGCCCACATCGCCCAGCCGCACCAGGGCCCCATTGCTGCCCGGCTTCAAGACGATGTTGTCGAACTCCGCCGCCTCAGTCAGCCGTCCCAGGGCGCGCACGCTGATCTGATACATCTGAGTTTTCGCGGTAGGTTCGGCGCCCACCTGGCCGGAAGCGATCTGCACATTCTGCTGCTGCAGGGCCGAGACCACATCGGTCGCCGTCAGCCCGCGCGCCGCCAGTCGCGCCGGATCCAGCCACAGGCGCATGGAATACTTGCGCTCGCCGAAGATCTGCACATCGGCCACGCCCTGGATACGTTTCAGCGCGTCCTTCACATAAATGTCAATGTAGTTGCTGACGAATTCATCGCTGTAGCGATTGCCGTCGCTGTAGAAGCCGGCCGCCATTACGAACGACGTCGCCACCTTGTTGATGGTGACGCCGGTGTTCTTAACTTCGTCGGGCAAGCGACCGGTCACACCTTGCACACGGTTCTGCACGTCGACGGCCGCCAGATCCAGTGGGCGGGTCAACTCAAAGGTAATGTTGATGGAGCTGCTGCCGTCGTTGCCGCTGGTGGAAGTCATGTAGCGCATGCCTTCCACGCCATTGATGGCTTCTTCCAGCAGGGTGGTCACCGAGGATTCGACCGCCTGGGCGTTGGCTCCGGTGTAAAAGGCGTTGACCGAGATCTGCGGCGGCGCCAGTTCGGGAAACTGCGCGATGGGCAGAAATGGAATGCAGACCGCGCCCGCAATCACGATGAACAACGAGGTTACAGTAGAAAAAACCGGACGCTGAATAAAGAAGTCGGAGAACAAACCGGGTGCCCCTTGTTAAATCTATAAGTTCACATCACAGATTATCTAGCGTGTGCCAGGGCACGAACTTGAGCTGAGATCACTACCGCCCTGCCAGGTAGTTTGTATCAGGGCACGACTTCGGTCGTGCCGAAAACGGGAGGAACCACTTGGGCTTCAGCCCCTGCTGCCTTTTGCTTGGCTAAACAGGAAAAGCAGTAAGGAAATTTCTCGGGCGAGTCTACCAACCCCCTCTTTACCGGGTTCCGGGCGATATACGCCCGATGTTGTAAAAAGCTCGGGCGATCGTTTACGCGCACTTCTGAGAACCCCCGTTGCCACACGTCTCCCAAATAACCAAATTCTTTTTTCAATCGATAGGAGAATCCGCCCTTGATGAATTGCACGGCTTTTTCTATCGCGATATCACCGTCTACTGTGACTAGCAGATGCACGTGATCGGGCATTACCACGAAGTCATGCACTACAAACTTTCTCAACGCCACGTAGGATCGCAAAACATCAATAAATAGCGTTGCGTTCCGTTCCGACTGCAGTAACGCTCGGCCCATGGTAGTTCTGGTGGTAACAAAAAATGTCCGTGAATGCCCAGGAATATTATTGGAACTCGCGTTGCGGACTGGTTTCGCCATAAACAGGGGCTGAAGCCCACTTAACTCTACAACCATTTCGGCACGGCTAAAGCCATGCCTTGATACAGGTCACACCGAACGACTAAGCCCTATCACGACGAGGGGCCATCTTTCAGCCTTATTGTTCGATCTTGACCGCCATGCCGTCAGCCAGGTTCTGCCCCCCGGAAACCACCACCTGGTCGCCCGCCTTCAGGCCGCTCAGCACGGCGTAATCGTTGCCCGTAATTTCGCCCAATTGCAGGGGACGCTGGTGGGCCACCAGCTTGCCGTTGTCCTGCTCGGCGACGAAGGCGAAGAACTGGCCGCTGACCCGCGAGACCGCAATGACCGGCACCGCGATCCCCGCATGAGTGCTCCACAAGACGCGGGCGCGGACCAACTGCATGGAGCGCAGCGCATCGGCCGCTTGATTAGCCGGCGCCTTCACCAAGATCGATTGCGTGCCCGTCTCCACCTGCGGCGAGATGAAATCCACCGCAGTCTTCAGCAGTACGTTGTCGTTCTTGTCGATCACTTCCACCGGCGCGCCCATCTTGATGTCGCGGGCATGCTCGGAGGGAATCGAGACATAGACCTCCAGCCCGCTGCGCTCGTCGATGGTGGTCAGCATGGTGGTGTTGGTCACGCGATCGCCGACGTGCACCGGAACGTCGCCCACAATTCCGTCGGTGGGAGCAAAGACGTTGTAGTACCTCAGCTGGACCTGCTGCTGCGTAATCTGCGCGTCCATCGACTTCACGTCGGCCACGGCAGCATCATAGTTCGATTGCGCCTGCTCGAAGTCCTGCTTGCTGACCACGCCGGCCGCCGACAGCGCTTTGGTGCGCTCGAACTGCGCCTTGGCCCACTGCAGCGCCGCTTCCTTGGAAGCCTTCTGCGAGTCGAAGTTAGAAACCATCGCGCGCTGCCGTCGCGGATCGATCTCCATCAAGGTGTCGCCCTTTTTTACCAGCTGGCCCGAGTGCACTCGGATGTCGACGATCCAGCCTTCAACGTCGGACATGATAGTTGCCGAGTTTCTTGACTTGATGGTGGCCACGTACTCCGAGGCGTCACCGATGGACTGGGTTTGCACTGCCTGTACTTTGACCGGCATGACCGGCGGCCCCTGCGGACCTTCGGCGCTGCCCCGACTGCAGTCAGCCAGCATGACAAGGCCCGCCACGGGAATAATCAACCACCCAAACTTCAGTGCGCCCCTGCGCAACGCGCAAGACCGTACCCTGAAACTGCGGTGAATCATAGGAATCCCAATTCGTCTGAAAAAACCAGCAATGGATGTGACAACGGCTTTTATATCGATGCTAGATTTTACTCCCGGCTGCACATTTGCTGGGAGGCCAGCTCATTACATAGAGATGAATGGAAGGGGAACGAGACGAACCGCAGCCCAGCAGTAGAAAAGCAGGTTCCTCGCTGCGCTCGTAATGACAATCTTCAAGGTCAGAGCCCATGAGCCAGTGCGGCCTAATCCGCCGGCTCCTCGACTCCCGCCGCTCCCACCCGATGCCGCACGTGCGACCACACGAAATAGACCACCGCCACGATAATCACACCCAGGATCAGCGCGTCCAGGCGGTGGAACCACATCTTCAACCGCGGATCGGTTTCCCAGCGCTCGCCCAGCCTCATCCCAATGTAGGCCAGCATGAAACACCACGGCCACGATCCAACGAAGGTGTAGATGTGAAACTTGAGCCGCGGCATGCGCGCAATGCCGGCGGGTAGCGCGATGAAGGTGCGAATCACCGGCAGCAGTCGCGCGATAAGCACCGCGATCGAGCCGCGCCGCTCGAAGAAGCGGTCGGCGATATCGAGCTCACGATGGCTGAGGAAGATGTAGCGGCCGTAGCGCTCCACCAGCGGCCGTCCGCCAAAGTAGCCGATCTCGTAGGCCAGCACCGATCCCAGGTTGCAGCCCAGCGCTCCCCAGGTGGCGACCGCCAGCAGCGAAAACGGACTCCGGCTGTAGAGAGCCGCGACCACGGGGCTAACGAGAGCGCCGGCGAAGGTCATGATGATTTCCGACGGCAATGGAATGCAGGCCGACTCGATGGCCATCAGCAGCATCACGCCGATGTATCCGGACGCCGAGATGACGCTGACGATCCAGGCCCCGACGAGTTCAAGAATGTGAGCAATCATGTGGTGAAGTGGAAACCTTCCCTGGACGGTTTGTCCGTGTGTGAGCTTATTGCGAGTATTGAGTGTGCGACGCTGCGAACAAACCGCAGATCCCTCGGCTTCGCTCGGGATGACAATGCAAAAGTTATACGCTGGAGCCCATCGACTAGGGGCTATGGCTAATCGCTACCCGCTGCTTCCCAGCCAGTCGCCGAGCTCCGCCACCGGCAATCGCACGCCGACGAAGAACTGCCCAAAGGCAGCATACACTGCGCTGACCTGGTCAAAGCGCATCTCGTAGATCAGCTTCTTGAAGACCAGCGGCTCGGGAGCGAACAAATCCACGCCCCACTCCCAATCGTCGAAGCCGATCGACCCGGTTATGATCTGCTGCACTTTGCCGGCATAACGCCGCCCGACCATGCCATGCTCTTCCATCTGCCGCTGGCGCTCTTCGATGGGCAGCGTGTACCAGTTCAGGCTCTCGCCGCGCTTGCGATCCATGGGATAAAAACACAGATAGAGGCTGTCGGGAATCTTGGGATAGAGCCGCGGACGCATGGCCTCGCGCTGCCGCTCCATCGTTTCTTCCACTTCTGCGTTCCACTCCTTGGAGAGCGGCCTCAGACCGCGCTCCGCAAGCTGGCGATAGAGCTTCACACTGGAGTCATACAGTCCCAGTTCAATGACCGACAAGTAGGAATGCGTTGGCTCTAGATATTCCTGCAGCGCGGTGCGATTCAACTGCAGCTCGACTGCGTTCAGCTCCTCGAACGAATTGCGGAAGTGCACCAGCATCAAGTCGCCCTTGTGTCCCAGCATGGAGTAGACAGCGCTCCGGCCGGCTTCCTCGCTGGGCGACAGCGCGGCGGCGGCTTCGCGCGCGATCTCCTGTTGGCGTGACGGATCGAGCTTGCGCCACTCCGCCCAGCGGAAACGAAACATCTGATGCAGCACGCTCAGACCCTCAAGCGTAAGCGGCATCGCCGGCAAGTCCGTGGACACAGTTTGCACAGCAGGATTGCTGGAAGCCATTAAGAACCTCAGGGCGAATGAAGGTGCCTTCTCATTGTAATCGGTGGGGAGAGTTTGCAATCCCGGTATTTAGGCGAAGACAAGATTCACGCCCGCCGAAGTGGCTGCTTCGACCAGACGTTTGTCTGTGGTCGCGAGCGGCAAACTGAATTGCATGGCAAGTCCCAGATAAGCGGCGTCATAGTTGGTGAGACCGTGCCTCTGCGCCAAGACAGGCAATTCGAGGATGTCGGCGGCCGTTTGCCGGGCGCAATCAATAGGGAGATTCTCGACGCGGCTTATGAATCCGGCAAATTGATCCCTGGATATCCGCTTGCGACGGTGGGCCATGACCAAACCATTACCAACTTCATAGAACCACAGGATGGGAACCAAGGCACGTTTTTCAGAGAGGCTAGCTAGAACATCTAAACCATATTGGCGATTAGTTTCGTCTTCGAGAAACCACTGGAGCGCGAGTGAAGCGTCCAGCACGAAGTCGCTCACAATCGGCGGCCTTCATGAATCAGGTCTTTGACTGAGACGCCTTCCAGACGTACGTGATTCTTCTCGACAAAGTCCATCATTTCACGCACGGCTTCGCGCTGCGAGCCATTGGATTGCGCCTGTGATGATCGTTCTTTGTCACGCAGCGCCTGCAGGGCCTCGCCGATTAGTTCCTCGACGGTGTGGAAATGTCCCGACTTCAGTTCGTCTTGGACGAGCTTTTCCAGTTCGGGCGTCAAATTGACATTCATGGCATTAGCCCGCATTATTCATGAT
>PMWW01000177.1 GCA_003165795.1 Acidobacteriaceae bacterium | reverse complement strand
ACACGCTGGAAGAGGTAGGCCAGTCGTTCGCGGTCACCCGCGAGCGCATCCGCCAAATCGAGGCCAAAGCGTTGCGCAAGCTGCGCCATCCATCGCGCTCACGCAAGTTGCGGGCGTTTATGGACGGCGTGCACGACTAAAAGCAGTTGTCGGTAGCCAGTTGTCAGTTGTCAGATGGGGCGCGAAGAGCGTCCCATTTTTTTGGTGGCATGTCGACACCCACGATGGTGGGGTTGGATTTTGGAATACCCTTCGCTTTTTCGCTTAATCTTCGCTCACGATTAAGATATAGAGTTTACGTATGCCAGATGAGCCCCAACTTGGGTATGAGGATGGGCTGCCCTTTGGAAGAGAGGTGGGCGCTTGGGCCGAAACAAAGTACCGGCTGATCGGTTTATACGATGCTCTGTTTTCGACAGGCATGAAATACAAGTGGGGGCGCCGCATATATATCGACCTCTATGCGGGAGCCGGATATAGTCGAGTGCGGAACAGTACAAAAATTTTGTGCGGATCTCCAATTCTCGCCCTTAAAATTGCGAACCCGTTCGACAAGTACATATTCTGCGAGGAGAGCGAGGAATTGTTGGATGCGTTGCGGCGGCGCGTCACGCGTGAAGCTCCGAACGCAAACGTAGCCTTCATACTTGGAGATTGCAATAGTGAGATCGACCGTATTTGCTCTGAAATTCCGACCGCCTCAACAGGTAATACCGTCCTAACTAAACCTCTGTTTTGTCGATCCATACAATCTTGGCATAAAGTTCGATACGCTCCAAAAGTTGTCCGAGCGGCTTATAGATTTCCTCTGCCTGCTAGCGCTTTACATGGACGCGAACAGGAACGAATCCCAATATGTTAGCGAACAATCGCATCGGGTGAGCGAGTTCCTTGGTACAGAGAACTGGCGGGACGCTTGGCGCAAGGCACAGTCGCAGTTAGTGCCTTTTCCTAGGTTTTTGGCGCAGCAATTCGCAGAAAGAATGGGTACTCTCGATTACATCCAGCCGCCCTTCTATGCGATGAAAGAGGTACGCTCCGATGAAAAGAATCTTCCTCTTTATCATCTCGCGTTGTTCTCTCGAAACCAGAGAGCGTACGATTTCTGGGATGAAGTCTTGAAATACTCGACAGACCAACTAGGTCTGTTCTAGCAACTCTGCTATGTCGCTTGGCTCAAAAATCGAATGGACGGATGCGACGTGGAATCCCGTTCGGGGCTGCAACAAGATTAGCCCGGGATGCACTCACTGCTATGCCGAGGTCTTTGCTGAACGGTTTCGCGGGGTCAAAGGACACCCCTACGAGCAGGGGTTCGATCTTCGCCTTGTTCCCGAAAAACTGAATGAGCCACGGAAATGGCGCTCTCCCCGACGCGTATTCGTCAACTCGATGAGTGACCTTTTTCACGATGCTGTTCCTGATGATTACATTGCCGCCGTGGCAGACGTAATGGTTCAAGCCGACTGGCACACGTATCAGGTGTTGACCAAGCGGTCAGGCCGCATGCGGGAGCTCCTCAAGACGCGCCTGAGGTTTGCAGCGGCGAAACCTCACATCTGGTGGGGAGTGAGTGTCGAGAACAAGAAGCATGGCTTGCCTAGGATCGACGATTTGCGCTCAGCACCGGCTACGGTAAGGTTTCTCTCGGTCGAACCACTGCTGGAGGATTTGGGGACGGTGAATCTATCTCACATTCACTGGGTCATCGTCGGCGGCGAAAGCGGATTCGGGGCGCGGCCGATGCCCCGGCAATGGGTAGTTTCGATTCGCAGCCAATGCCGCCGATACGGTGTGCCTTTCTTCTTCAAACAGTGGGGTGGCGCACGCAAGAAGGAAGCAGGCCGACTCTTGGACGGGCGCACATACGACGAAATGCCCGATATCCCTTCCCTCCGAACTGACCTCGGTTCGGGGTTGTCACAAGTTAGAAATTCTCTAGGGTCGTCTCTGGACCGTTGACGGGAGCGCCAGGGCCGATCCTCCATGCGGGAACCAAAATAGCCTAGCTCACGTATTGGGAACCATGATTCCCGCCGCGACCGCGACACCGCCTGCACGCCTCCGTTCCACCAATCGCCGGCAATGGCTGCCCACGATCGGCTGGGGATTGATGGCATTTCTCTCGATCGCCATTGCGGCGATTTCGGCGCGCTACTTCACCTTCAATCCCGCCGTCGCGGCTGAAACCTTGAGATCGCGAATGGTGAGCCACGACCCGTGGCTCTTCCTCCACATCGGCGGAGGTGTCGTCGCCCTCGCGGTGGGATCGTTTCAGTTCTCGCGTTTGCTGCGGACGCGATACCTCAATCTGCACCGCTGGACGGGACGCGTGTACCTGGCTGCAGTCGCCATCGGTGGCGTGGCCTCGTTCCGCATGGCGCTGGAGTCCTATGGAGGCCTGCCGACTCACTTCGGCTTTGGCATGCTGGCGGTTCTGTGGCTATTCACATCTGCCATGGCCTATGTGCGAATACGGCAGAGGAACATCCAGAGTCATCGCGAGTGGATGATTCGCAGCTTTGCGCTGACCTTCGCAGCAGTAATGCTGCGCATTT
This sequence comes from Acidobacteriaceae bacterium, assembly GCA_003165795.1. GTDB lineage: Bacteria > Acidobacteriota > Terriglobia > Terriglobales > Acidobacteriaceae > Bog-257. The sequence continues at coordinate 69,176 of PMWW01000177.1, read as the reverse complement.
GGCTGCCGCTTTTTGTGGGCGTGTGGAAGATCGATTTTGTGCAGGCCTTCGATACCATCTCGTGGCTGTGCTGGGTACCGAATATGTTGGTCGCCGAGGTCCTGGTCAACCAATCGCGGCGTCGGCTGGCGCTCTAAACTGGGCCGGAAGGAATCGAGGGGAAACTCTGATTAAATCTGATTTCTTGAAGGGGACGGCCTTGAGAGACTGTGTCGCGACCCCTGTCGCCGCTACGCGGCTCGTTCAAATTTTCCACTTTACCTGGGGCTGAACCACCCCAATCCGCGCAAAACNNCTAACTTCATAGCCGCCGCTGCGCGGCTGGCTCGATGGAAATTTCGGGACATTGTCCCACCCTACTTTTCGATTCCGAGCTACGACACAGACACCTACGGGACTCTGGCTAATTTTCCACTTCACCCAGGACTCCGCCTGCGGCTCCGTCCTGGGCCAACATGGTTTCGCCCTCCGGGCTGGATTTTCGCTTTTGCTGTCCCGCAACCGAAGACCCGGTTTAGTTCTCACCCAGACACTGGTTTCCTAGGTCTTGTCTTCAGCGGGCTGAAGCCGTCCTTTTGAAGCGTGATTGCGCGCACTTTCGCGAGCACCCTCCCACGCCAGTCCCCAAGTTGCTTGATCTTCTCGTCGATGAATGCAGAGGCAGGTTCCACCGCGGAAAGTGCAGGAGCTGCAGCAGTCCCTGCTATTGGTCCGTCTGCGAAACCTAGGGCCGTCGTTGCGGCAGTGATTAGGAGCCAGCGGGCGGACCTTGTTGGTAACTTGTCAGCCCAGTCAACGTGGGTGACCTCACGCAAATATTCGTCTCGTAGCTCTTCTGCGCCTTCGTATTTTCGAAGCCATTCCTTGAATTTGCTGCCCTTTTCGATTAATTGAATAACTTCACGAAATGTCCTTCCCCCGGTGTTGATCGCATCGCGAATGCTAGGAAGTCCCCGACGACCCGTTCCTGGAAAAGGTCGATTACCCGACTACCATCCAAGGCCGTCGACAATATCTCCCCAAACTTGCACGAAGCCATAAGTGCACGCTCGGGCGCGAGCGCAAACTCGGAGTCGTTACGCGATCCGACCATGAGATCCCTTCTCGTATCAGCGATGCGGATTAGGAGCCATGCTTGGGATAAAGACGAATGCTCGGCAGGAACACGTTGGTGGTATGCCGCATTGGCTGCGTCGAAATTACATTCGTCGAGACCCTGAAGCCCTAACCGGGAATAGGCTCGACGCGAAATCTTAGGGGGTCAGGTACGGGATAGTCGGGGATTACCATCGCGAGATAGCTTTTTACAGCGGCCACGACATAGGGCTCATCCATCCAGTCTTCTCGGGCCTTGTCTAGCATGTCTTTCGTGTACTCGGACCGATGCACGAAACGAGAGAATTCGTGGAACATCTTGTTCGCGCCTTTCCCAGACCGTCCGGCTAACTCGTCAAATAGCTTACGGGAGACTTGGGGATATCTTGTTCCGTTGCTTGTGATCGTGGCAAGGTCGTGCAGCGGGCCAATATTTGTCTGCAAAGTCGGTACACCTGTCAAATTGTCAAGAAACTCAATCTCCAGGCTCTTCGGGTGCTGTTACCAGACCGCGCTTGACGGGATTGCGATGTATGTAGGGCAACTTCTCGATGCGCTTTTCCGTACTGCACACATTGAAATCGTAGAAGCGCTTCTGCCAGATTGGACCCGTGCGGATGCCGCCATGGTGAAGCAGCTTGGTGAATCGCTCCTTGATCACTTTCATTACGACGGAAGGATCGCCCACATCCGGTTCGGTGGGCAAGAGGTGAAAGTGCTCGGGCATGACGACGTAGCCGACAGGGACGTTACCGGGGAGGGAATATCGTCATACTTGTCGGGTATGGGTTCTTTTTTTCAACTAACGCCCATCCGTAGATTACGCCGCCTAACTACCCAGCAGTCCCTGACCACCGATAACCGACAAATGTCTTGCTAGTTGCCACTCTTCCAGCCCACCAGCGTGCCTTTGTTTTGTTCGTCCAGCCACGTCTTCAGCGGCGCAAAATATTCCATCATCGCGCCGGCATCGACCTGGCGTTCCCCGGTCAGGACGTGGAGGGCGTCTGGCCACGGCTTGCTCTGTCCCATCTCCAACATGGCATTCAGTTTGGCGCCCGCGTCCTTGTTGCCATAAAACGAGCAGCGATACAACGGCCCGGTGAATCCCGCCTGGCGGCACATGGCGCGATAGAACTGGAACTGCAGAATCCTCGCCAGGAAATAGCGCGTGTAAGGTACGTTGGCAGGGACGTGATATTTCGCTCCCGGATCGAAATCGGCTTCGCTGCGCACGACTGGCGGCGAGATGCCCTGATATTTTTCGCGCATCTGCCGAAATAACCGTGATTAAAAGTATGGCTGCTGTCGCCAGGAGAGAAAACCAGACGGCTTGGCGCATCGGCAAGCGACCTCCGGGATGACATTGTATACGGCAGCCGCCGCCGACTGCGGTCCGAGTCCGCCACTGGCCCGCAGATTAGTTGATCGAGGTTGAGGGCGGAGTTCCAATGACTTCTGGTTTTTCGGAGGCCGGCGAGACTCGTGGTCGTGCGGGATTGACGGCAATGGAAGCAGTGGCCTGGGCGAGAATGCGATGATGCACCACGAATAATGCCAGCTCTAAACGATCCGACACCCCGATCTTGTCGAAGATGTTGCGCAAGGCATTCTTGATGACCTGCTCGCTGGTGTAGAGCTGCATCGCGATCTCGCGGTTCTTGTATCCCTGCACGATGGCGGCGATGATGCGGAGTTCTCTTTCGGAGAGGCGTTTGCGCACCCGCGCTCCCACCAGGTCTTCATTGACTTCAGCCTCGGAGGAGTTCGGCCCCTGGAGGAAGGACTGGCCTTGCGCAAGCCGTCGCACCGCTTCCAGCACGATGTTGCCGCTGGCAGAGCGGTAGATCACTCCCTGCACACCCATGCGCATGAAGTCGGTGGCGTTCTCGTTATTATCGGAGAGCATCAGTACCGCGATTTGCTGCCGTGACGCAATCCCCTGAATTTCGGAAAGAAACGAGAGGAAGCTGGACGAGAGAATCAGCACCCGCGACCGCAGTTTCTCCAGCGCATTCAACAACTGTTCCGCCGACTGGGGCTGTCCCACGATGCGAATATCTTCTTCCACGGCAAGCACCTTGGCAATGCCAGCGCGGAAAATCGCCTGGTGGTCAGCGATGATGACGTTAATCATGAGTGCGACTTGGCAGTCCCATGCTTACTTTCATGATGGACTGTCTGTCCCGTTCCGAGAGGAACTCACGGCTAGGCAATCCTCGTGCCTTTGATTGGCCTTGACTTTCCCCACGGTTTTATACCACGGATGTTCATTTAGGAATAGCTCCTTGGTATAAATCATTGGTTACGGGCAGCACCAAAGTAACGGTGCAGGGAATAGCGAACGAAATCAGGCGCGTTTCCGGGGGCGAAAGTTGGCTTTGGTAGCCCCTTTTCCGGGAAGCTTTTCAGTAACCCTTAGCCCATTGGCCGCTTCCGCCACACCGCTTGTATCATCAAGACTTGGCCAGCACGCTTACACCGTCTCGCATCGAAACCCGGCCCAATTGGGCGGAAGTTTCCTTGTCCGCCTTGCGCCACAACTTTGGCGTTTTACAGACCCACCTCGGCCCAGACGTGACCATTTGTGCTGTGGTCAAGTGTAACGCGTACGGACACGGCGTGGAAGAGTGCGCCCCAGCGTTGCAGCAGGCAGGCGCGAAGTGGTTTGGAGTTACCTCGACCGACGAAGGCATTGTCTTGCGCCAAGCCGGGGTTACCGGGCGCATCCTGGTAATGTGCGGACTGTTCGCGGGCGAAGAAGAGGAGGCTGTGCGGAATTCGCTGACTCCAGCGGTCTTTCGCCTGGAAGATGCCAAGGCATTGGCGCAAGCGGCTGCACGCTTGCGACTGAATCGGAAGATTCCGGTCCATCTGAAGATCGACACGGGCATGGGTCGCTTGGGACTGCCTCTGGCCGAGTTGGAAACGTTTGCCGACGGCGTGAAACGTTTGCCGCAGGTGGCTTTGGAGGGCGTGTTCAGTCATCTGGCTTCTTCCGAGGTAGTGGATGATGAAGGCACCGCCCGCCAGATTGAGCGCTTCAACGCGGCGCTGGGCCGGCTTGCGGCCCATGGATTACGTCCGCCGCTTCGCCATCTGGCCAACAGCGGCGCCGTCGGCGCTCGGCCCAACACCTGGCACAACTTCGTGCGGCCAGGTCTCGCGTTGTATGGCTACGAACAGCAATGGTGTCACCGCGACGGCTCGCCGGCAACCGATGTTCCCGCGCTGCCGTTGAAACAAGTTCTCGCCTGGAAGACGCATATTATCGGGGTGCGCGATGTGCCCGCGGGGCAGGCCCTGGGGTACAGCGGCGCTTACGTTACGGCCGCGCCGGCGCGCATCGCCGTTGTTTCCGTGGGATATGGGGATGGCTTATCGCGCAAGGTATCGATCCACGCTGGAATTCCCGCAACACCTGCCGACATAGAGCCCGCGCTTGGCCGAGGCGAAGTCTTACTCAGAGGTCAGCGCGCTCCCATGGTGGGGCGCATCTCGATGGACCTGACCCTGGTGGATGTGACCCACGTTTCCGCCGCCGCCATTGGCGACGAGGTTGTCCTGATTGGCCGTAGTGGCCATCAGCATATCACAGCGTGGGATCTGGCCCGCAGCTCTGACACCGTGGTATACGAAACGCTTTGCAACCTCTCCAAGCGCGTGCCCCGCAGGCACGTGGAATAACGCCTGCCGATGCCGATTGTCCTTCGCACAGAGACCCAACTTCACGCATCCATCTAGGCCACTCGCGTCCGCGAGCCGGAAGCTCGTCGGCGGCAAATCTTACCTCAACCGGTAGAAACTCAAGGATGCATCGCCTTGATCGAGACGACGGTAGCGGAGCAGCGCCCCGAAACGCTCGCCGGGATCGAACTTCTTCTCGTGTTCGGCGGCGACTACGCTCGCGGGCTGCAACAACAGCGACTGTGAGAGATAACCCAGCACCTGCCCGTAGCTGCCGCGCCTGCGATAAGGCGGATCGAGAAAACAGAAATCGCAAACCACGCCGGTACTCTCCAGCAACGGCAAGGCTTTTGAGACTTCGCGTTCATGCACCTCGAAACCGCTATCGATCCCGAGTGCGCCCAGGTTCTCCCGCAGCAACCGGGCATGTTTCTTTGCCGATTCCACAAAATATACCTGACGCGCGCCTCGGCTGAACGCTTCGATGCCGACCGCGCCCGTCCCGGCGTAGAGATCGAGCCAGACGCTGTCCTGTAAACCACGACCGGCGGCCAGCACGTCGAACAAGGTTTCGCGCAAGCGATCGCTGGTGGGACGCAGGTCGAGTCCGGACAGTGACTGTAAAGGACGGCTGCGGTATTGTCCGGCGATAACGCGCATGAATATCCTGTATTTTACGCGAGCAATGACTGCACCGTTTGCTGTCTCTGCGACTATCCGCCCCACTATCCGCTTGCGCCGGGCTTGAGCCGGTGCGACTATAGGGCGGCGGAATTGGAGGTCACTCATGCGACCCGGCCGATGGTTGTTGCTATCTTTGATGATGGTTCAATTCGCAGCGCTCGCATCTTCCTCGGCCGCTCAGCAAAAGCTGACCACCGAGATCATTCCCCGGTCCGTGCTCTTCGGCAATCCTGAGCGCACCGATCCCCAGATCTCGCCCGACGGCACCCAGCTTGGCTATCTTGCACCCGCCGATGGCGTGCTCAACGTCTGGGTCCGCACCCTGGGCAAGACCGACGATCGCGCCGTGACGTCTGACACCAAACGCGGCATCCGCAATTTCACCTGGCAATATGACAACCAGCATGTCCTCTACACCCAGGACGTGGGCGGCGACGAAAACTGGCGGCTCTACCAGACCGACATTGCCACCAAGCAGACCAAAGACCTGACGCCGTTCGACAAGGTCCGGGTCGACATTGTCGCCTATGACTGGAAGACTCCGGACACCATTCTGTTCCAAAGCAACCAGCGCGACCCGGAGGTGTTCGACGTATACAACCTCGATCTGAAGACCGGCAAGATCGCGATGGACACGCAGAATCCCGGTGACGTGGCGGCCTGGCAAGCCGATAACGACTTGCGGGTACGCGCGGCGCAGGTATCGACGCCGGACGGAGGCACCATCATCCGCGTGCGCAACCAGGTCACCTCGCCGTGGCGCGAGCTGATCAAGTGGGGGCCGGACGAGACCTTCGGTGGCATCTTCGGATTCACTCCCGACAACAAGAACATTTGGATCGGCACCAGCCTCGACGCCAACGCGGCCCGCCTGCTCGCGATCGATATTGCCACCGGCGCGCGCCAACTCATCGCCGCCGACCCGCAGTTCGATATTCAAGGCATCGTCACCCAGCCTAAGACCAACGAGCTGGAAGTTGTGACCCTCGTCAAACAGCGCCTCGAATACGACTTCATCGATCCCAAAGTCAAGGCTGACTACCAGATATTGCAGAAGGCGCACGCCGGCGACATCTCGAGCCTCTCGCGCAGTCTGGACGATAACAGGTGGATTGTTACCTACGTCAGCGACGATGCTCCCGTCTATTGGTATTTGTATGACCGCTCGCTAAAACAGGCGACGCTGCTGTTTAGCAACCGGCCTGCGCTGGAGAAATACCGGCTGTCCAAAATGGAGTCGATTGAGTACACCGCCCGCGACAATATGAAGATCTACGGTTATCTCACGACGCCTGTCGGCGTAACTGCGAAGGACCTTCCCATGGTGCTGTTTGTGCATGGCGGTCCGTGGGGACGCGACGAATGGGGATATAACCCCTACGCGCAGTGGCTGGCCAATCGTGGCTATGCGGTGCTGCAAGTGAATTTTCGCGGCTCGACCGGTTACGGCAAGCAGTACGTGAATGCCGGCGATCGCCAGTGGGCGGGCGCGATGCATACCGATCTGCTCGACGGAAAAGACTGGGCGGTGAAGCAGGGTGTGGCCGACGCGAAGAGAGTCTGCATTATGGGCGGCAGCTATGGCGGCTATGCCACCCTGGCCGGTCTCGCATTCTCGCCGGAAGCCTTCACCTGTGGAGTGGACATTGTGGGACCGTCAAACCTGAACACGCTGCTGAAAACGATTCCTCCGTACTGGTCGACAATCCTATCGACCTTCCACAAGCGCATGGGCGATTCGGAAGCGATACTGAACGCTCAATCGCCGCTGTTCAAGGCTGACCAGATCAAGGCGCCGCTGCTGATCGGGCAGGGCGCAAACGATCCGCGCGTCAACCAGGCGGAGAGCGATCAGATTGTCGCTGCCATGCGCAAGAACGGCGAGCCGGTGGAATACTACGTGTTCCCGGACGAAGGACACGGCTTCGCGCGTCCCACCAACAACCTGGCGTTCAATGCCGCTGCGGAAAACTTTCTGGCGAAATATCTCGGCGGTCGCGCCGAACCGCCGTCGCCCGCGGAGACCAAGCTGCTGGATAGCGTGAAGCACTGACGCCGCGGCTGGCGATGGGGCTTTCCTGTGCTCTAATCGCCAAAGAAACCTTCGAGCTAACCGGCGACGAAGCCTTCACTCTTGCTAACATCACAGAGTGAGCACTACTTCGCAGGTACGCGTTCGCTTCGCTCCGTCGCCCACTGGGCAGTTGCACGTCGGCAACGCCCGCACCGCTCTCTTTAACTGGCTGTTCGCTCGCCAAGCGGACGGCGTGATGGTCTTGCGCATCGAAGACACCGACCTGGAACGCAGCGAGGCACGCTTCGAGGTCCAACTGCGCGACGATCTGAAGTGGATGGGTCTGGATTGGGACGAAGGCCCAGACATCGGTGGACCTTACGCCCCGTATCGCCAGAGCGACCGCCTGGCAGTTTATCGCGAGCATGCGGAGCGGTTGGTGAGCGAGGGCAAAGCGTATCTCTGCTTCTGCTCGCAAGAGGAACTGGAGCGTGATCGCGAGCAAAAGCTCAAGAACCAGCTGCCGCCGATCTACTCGGGAAAGTGTCGAGGACTGGGTCCTGCGGAGGCGGAGCGACGCCGCACCAGCGGCGAGGCTGCAGCCATTCGCTTGCGTATTCCGGAGCACCCCATTCGCTTCCACGACATTGTGCACGGCGCGGTTGAATTTTCCAGCGAGGTGGTGAGCGATCCCATCATCCTGCGTTCCAGCGGCATTCCGGTCTACAACTACGTGGTGGTGGTCGACGACGCGCTGATGGAAATCACGCACGTGATTCGCGGCGACGATCACCTCTCCAACACGCCGAAGCAGGTCGCGCTATACGAAGCGCTGGGCTGGCCGGTGCCGCAGTTCGCGCACCTATCGACGATTCTGGGAAGCGATCGCGAGCGTCTGTCGAAGCGCCACGGCGCGACCTCGATCGCCAACTTTCGCGAGATGGGCGTGCTGCCCGAGGCGCTGATGAATTACCTGGCGCTGCTGGGCTGGGCGCCCAGCGGAGGCACGCGCGAGATCTTCACGCCGGACGAGCTGAAGAAAGAATTCTCGCTGGAGCGAGTTACGCCGTCGCCGGCCGTTTTCGACATGGAGAAGCTGTACTGGCTGAACCGGCATTACATCAAGGAGAGCTCGCCCGAGCGCATCGAGAAACTGGCTGAGCCATTCTTCGTCAGCTGCGGATTCTTGCCGGAAAATTCGGACGAGCAAACTCGCGCCTGGTTCGCCAAGGTTGTCGCTCTACTGGCTCCCTCGGTGGATAAGCTGGAGCAGCTTCCCCAGCGGGCTGGATTGATTTTCCGCTATGACGCCGCAGCAACGGTGAACTCGCCTGACAACGCCGAGGTTCTTGCCGCGCCCAAAACAGCGGAGGTGCTGGCCGCGTTTGCGCAGCAGGCAGAAAGCGATCCGGGGCCTATGACTCCCGAGCGCTTCAAGGCGATCATGAACGAAGTGAAATCGAAAACCGGAGCCAAGGGCAAAGACCTGTTTCATCCGGTACGTATCGCGCTGACCGGGTCGCATTCCGGACCAGAGTTCGACAAGCTGATTCCGATTCTCGAGGAGGGATCGCAACTCGATCTGCCGCATCATGTGATGAGCGTTCGCGAGCGACTGGCGGCATTTCGACAGGTGAAGAGGACTTGACAAGGCTCTGCCTGTCATCCTGAGCGAAGCGACTGCAGGAAGCGGAGTCGAAGGACCTCTATAGTGCCATAATCGGTTGCTCCAGCTTGCCCCCGCCGGTACACAGCGGCGTAAAATCATCATAGACATGGCCGATCTCTTCACACCCGCAAAGCAGGAGACTCAAGAACGCAACTGGGTGCCCATCGCCGTAGGACTGGTTGTGGTGCTCCTCGTCATCGGCATTGTCATCGCCCTCACACGCCATAAACCTGCGACAACTGTCCCGGTCGATCCCTATGCGGCCAAGCTCCAGATTTCCAATCCCAAAGTGAGCGCGGCAGAAAATTATGTTGGCGGCACGGTCACCTATCTCGACGCCGATATCACCAACAATGGCGAAAAAGCGCTGGCTGGCGCCGACATGAAAATGGTGTTCAAGAATACGCTGGACCAGATCGTGCAGACCGAGACGCTTCCGCTGCATGTGCTGGCGCAGAACCAGATGGGCGGCTATCCCGATCTGGTGGATCTGGAGCGGTCGCCTGTCGCGCCTGGCCAAACCAAGACCGTACGTCTTACGCTGGAGCACATCTCGGCCGATTGGAACCAGAGTGCTCCCGAAATGCAGCTGGTAAATTTGAAGCTGAAGAACAATTGACGGCAAGAGCGATGTTCCCGCCTACGGTGGAAGCGGCGGCCTTTAAGAGACTGTGTCACGACCGCATTCGCAATTTTCCAGTGGAATAAAACTGACGCGCAAAGAGTTAGCCGCGCAGCGGCGGCTGTGAAGTTAGCCCGGCGCGTGACCGGGGCCCCCAACTCGCACCGCTTTTGTGCGAGTTGGGGTGGTTAAGCGCCGGGTAAAGTGGGAAACAATTCCGAGCCGCATAGCGGCGACAGGGTCGCGACTGCAATCAGAAATGGCTTTAGCCACGGTCGGCTGGAGCTAAGTTTCTTGCAGCTTGAAGACCGCCCTGATCCAAAGCTGTTTAGCGAGTGAGCCGAAAAACTTTTCAGCGAACTTTAACATCCACCTCTGCTGCCGCCCCGGATCGCGTGTCACCCTCCTGCTACTCTGGTTTCATGTCGAGACTCGCCACCCTCCTCATCTGGTCCGTCATCATTGCCGCGCCTCTTGGGGCGCAGGAGGCCGCCAAGCCGAAAGCCAAAGTCAAAACACCGCCGGGATATGTTCCGAACGTCACCACCATCACTTCTTTCGACAAAGACCACACCGTCATCGGCTGGCTGGAAATTGTTCCGTTCGAAAGCAAGATTTATCGCGCCACGCGCACCCTGCGCGTGCTGGTTCCGGCCAACTACTTTTCGCCGCACAACACGCATCGCAGTTATCCGGTGCTCTATTTGCAGGACGGGCAAAACCTGTTTGACGAGGCCACCAGTCACAGCGGCGAGTGGCACGTTGACGAAACCGTCGAGCACCTCGTCGGTGCCTTCAAGATCGCGCCTATGTTGGTGGTCGGCATCGACAACGCCGGCGACAAAAGCAGCTCGGAATACTTGCCCTATCCCGATGCGCTGAACAAGAACGACAAAGTTGCGGACGCGAAGGATGTTCGCGGCCAGGAGTATGCGAAGTTTCTGACAACCGAAGTGATGCCCTTCATCGAAAAACACTACCGCGTGTCGCGCGGGGCGGCGAACACTGGTCTCGGCGGCTCGTCGTACGGTGCCGACATCACGCTCTACACCGTACTCCAGCATCCCGGCGTGTTCGGACATGTGCTCATCGAAAGCCCGCCGCTGTGGATCGGCAACGGGCAATTGCTGAAGGACGCCGAGAAGGCGAAGCTGCTTCCGGCCAAGATGGTCATCGGAATCGGCACTGACGAGGCTCCAAGTGGCGATTCCCAGCTCAATACACAGGTAGTGAAGGATGTGCACGAACTGGAGACCATCCTGCGCAAGAAAGGCATGGATGCGACTCGCCTGAAGGTTGTGGTGGAAGAAGGCGGCAAGCACGAAGAAGCTGCGTGGTCGCGACGATTGCCGGAGGCGTTGCTGTTTTTGTACGGCGGGAGCAATTAACAAACGAGCAACGAGTATCTACAAGAGATATATCTGTCTCAAGAACCGCTTTGTGTCAGGGCATGTCTTCAGAATTGCCACAACCGGCCAATCATGACTTGGGCTTCAGAGACCGTGTCGCAACCGTGCCGCCGCTGCGCGGCTGGTTTGATAAATTTTCCAGCCCTTTGTTCTACTGCAAAATTTCTGCCGCAGTCGCGACACAGTCTCTTGAGGCCGTCCCCTTCAAGAAATCAGACTTAATCAGAGTTTCCCTAACCGATAACGGCCATATTAGCTGCTAGTGCTCAAGAATTGTTCCGTATTACTCCACCGTCACTGATTTGGCCAGGTTGCGCGGTTGGTCCACATCGCAGCCGCGGCGGACGGCGATGTGATAGGCGAGCAACTGGCAGGGCACAACTTCAAGAATCGGCACCAGTAGTTCAGGGGCGTCGGGAACGTAGAGGACGTGATCGGCGGCCTCGCGAATCTCTTCGTCACCCTCGGTGGCGATGGCGATCACCGTGCCGGAACGCGCTTTCACTTCCTTCAGGTTGGACAGCGTCTTCTCGTAACGCTGCACCGAGTCGGGGTCGCTCTTGTCATGCGTGGCCAGAATCACTACTGGCAGGTCTTCGTCGATCAGCGCGTTGGGACCGTGCTTCATCTCGCCGGCGGGATAGCCTTCGGCGTGGATGTAAGAGATCTCCTTCAGCTTCAGAGCGCCTTCCAGAGCGATGGGGTAATGAATGCCGCGTCCCAGGAAGAGGAAATCTTGAGCACGGTGATATAGCTTGGCCAGGTCTTCGGTCTCCTCGTCATGGGTGAGCAGCGCTTCCAGCTTGCTGGGAATGCGCGTTAGCTCTTCCAGTAGTTGTTTGGAACGTTCGAGATCGATGGTGCCGCGAACTTGTCCAAGATGGACAGCGAGCAGGAAGAGCGCGGTCAATTGCGCGGTGAAAGCCTTGGTGGAAGCCACGCCGATCTCGGGGCCGGCGTGAGTATAGATGGTGCCGTTGGACTCGCGGGCAATCATGGAGCCGACGACGTTGCAGATGCCCAGCGTCTTCGAGCCCTTGGCGCGCGACTCACGCATGGCGGCGATGGTGTCGGCGGTCTCGCCGGACTGGGTGATGAGGATGGTTAGGTCGTCAGGACCGGTGAGCGGATCGCGATAGCGAAACTCGCTGGCGTAATCGACTTCGACCGGAAGTTTGGCCAGACGCTCGATCATGAACTTGCCGGCCAGCGCGGCGTGCCAACTGGTGCCGCAGGCGGCAATGTGAATCTTGTTGAGCTTGCGGAAATCGTCCTCGGTGATGTCCATCTCATCGAGAAAGACTTTGCCGGAGTCGAGCGAGACGCGGCCTAGCGTGGTGTCGCGGACCGCCCGCGGCTGCTCGTAGATTTCCTTGAGCATGAAATGCTTGAAGCCGCCCTTTTCCGCCATGATCGGGTCCCAGGTGATGTGCTGGACTTCGCGCGTAATGGGGTGCCCGTCGAAGTCGGAGAGGTGCACACCAGCGGGCGTGATGACGGCGAGGTCGCCGTCGGCCAGGAAGAACAGGTCACGCGTGTGGTAGAGGATGGCCGGCACATCGCTGGCGATAAAGTATTCGTTCTTGCCCAGGCCGATGACCGCCGGGGGCCCATTGCGCGCCGCGACAATCTTGTTGGCCTCGTCGGAGGAGATGACGGCGATCGCGAACACGCCGGTCAGCAACTTCACCGTCTTGCGGACTGCTTCTTCCAGCGAGTTGGGATGCCCGTTGCCATCTGGACTCAGGTTCTTCTCGATGAGATGCGCGATGACTTCGGTATCGGTCTCGGTGCGGAACTTGTGTCCCTCATCGATCAGCTTCTTCTTCAGGCTGACATAGTTTTCGACGATGCCGTTGTGTACGACAACGATCTTGCCCGTGCAATCGCGATGCGGATGGGCATTCTCTTCCGTGGGACGGCCGTGCGTGGCCCAGCGAGTGTGGCCGATGCCATAAGTGCCGTCGAGCGGCTTCAGGCGGATGACCTCTTCCAGGTTACGCAGCTTGCCTTCGGCGCGGCGCACCTGCAGGCCCTCGCCATTACCGGCAACGGCGATGCCGGCCGAGTCGTAGCCACGGTACTCGAGCCGCCGCAAGCCATCGATGATGACCGGCACAACTCGCTTTTGCCCTACATAACCAACAATGCCGCACATAGCTTAGCTCCCGGAGTTCGGCCCATTGGATAGGCCCAGATTCTCAGCACTTAGACGGAGACGGGGAAGAGACAAATACTGCTGAATTGTAAATGTTACTTGATTTGATGTTATAGCGGGAGATCGTGATGCGGAAGTTTGGCCGCAGGCCGCTGCGGCGTCCTCATTTGGGCGAGCAACAGTCATGGGAGTTCTGACTAAGTCATGACGAAGTCCCTCAGCGGCTGAAGCCGCGATGATTTTGCGCGGGTTACGGACGGCCTAAAGGCCGTCCCCTTCGACAAAGCGGACTTGATCAGAGCTTCCTAGCCTTCCAACGTGAAGCGGTACTCTTCAATGACCGGATTGGTGAGCACTTCGCGGGCAATGCGTTCCACTTCCGCGTGGGCGTCTTCGCGGCTGAGGCTGGCGTCGAGCGAGATTTCGAAGTACTTGCCCTGGCGCAGATCGTCGATGCCGCGATAGCCCATCTTCTTCAGCGCGCCGTGAATGGTTTTACCTTGCGGATCGAGCACACTTTTCTTGAGCGAGACGTAAACGTAGGCTTTCATGGGAAGAAACATTATAGAGCCGTCAGCTCTCAGCCGTCAGCTCTCAGCCGTCAGCTCTCAGCCGTCAGCTTTCAGCTGATTCTCAATGGCAAAGTTGCAGGACTTAGCTGACGGCTGACAGCTGATGGCCGTCAGCCTACTTGAATTGCTCGTCGATCTCAATCTGATAGCCGTTGGCCAGCCGGTTGCTCTCGTTCGCCATTCCGACCACCGACATCAGCTCGTGAAACATTTCCGGCGTCATGCCTTTGTTGCGCGCCGCCGCCGTGTGCGACGCGATGCAGTAGGGGCAGCCGTTGGTCACGCTCACGGCGACGTAGACCATCTCTTTCATCAGCGGATCGAGCGCGCCCGGCGCCATGATCTGCTTGATGTCTTCCCAAGTCCGCTTCAGCAGCGCCGGATCGCAGGCCAGCGCCTTCCAGAAATTGTTGATCCAGTCGGTCTTGCGCGTGGCCATGATGTCGTCATACACCGCCCGCACTTCGGGAGTAGCGTCCGCATATTCGATAAGTCCGAATGTTGCCATAAGAAAACTCCTTTACCAGGGAGGACTTGCCCTCCGAGATTTGTCATCACGAGCGTAGCGAGGAACCTGCTCCTTGCCGGCGCGCTGAAAAAACGGATTCCTCGCGCCAAGAATCAGGCGCTCGTAACGACAATTCAAAAGAACGCGGCCAGCGATGGCAAATTCACTCCACTGCTACCTTCTGCCGATAGGCCGCGATCTGTACATTCCATCCTAGCGCTTTCGTCATGGTATCGCGCAGCTGCGAAGACGCGGCGGGCTCTCCGTGGACCAGGTAGGTTGCTTTCGGCGGCCGCCGAAAGGTGCGCAGCCATTCCAGCAGCTCAGGAGTATCGGCGTGATCGCTGAACTGCTCCAGCGCAGCGATCTGCGCGTGAATGGGAACTTCCTGGCCGAAGATCTTCACGGTTGGCGCGCCGCTCTTGATGGTGAAGCCGCGCGTTCCGGGCGCTTGAAATCCGATGAACAGCACCAGGTTCTTGGGATTGGGAAGGCGCAACATCAGGTGATGCAGCACCCGTCCGCCAGCGACCATGCCGCTGGACGAGACGATGATCGTCGGGTAATTCGATTCGTTGATTCTCTTCGAGTCATCTTGCGTCACGTCGAAATAAAAGTTCGACCAATCCAGCGGTGAGCCGTATTTCTGGATCAGATCCTTGGTCTGCGGCGAGAATTCTTCCGTGTGTTTCAGGAAGATTTGCACCGCCTTGATCGCCATCGGACTGTCAGCATGCACCGGTACACGCGGGACCTGCCCGGTTTCCATCAGTTCCTTCAACAGGAAGAGAAACTTCTGGGTGCGCTCCACGGCAAACGACGGAACCACCACGCTACCTCCGCGCTGCAGCGTGGTGCGGATCAGTGCCGCCATTTCCGGACGCGGATCGTTGCGCGGATGTACGCGATTGCCGTAGGTGCTCTCCATCACGAGCACGTCGCAAGCCTCGCCTTCGGTGGGACCGGAGTGAAGCACCGTGCCGGGCGCAATCTCATCGTTACGCACGCGCCCGATGTCGCCGGTGAACAGCAGCTTCTCGCTCTGGCCGCCAGTGGTCACGGTGATCTCCACCATCGAAGAGCCAAGAATATGGGCAGCGCGAACGAAGCGAAACGAAAGCAGAGGACTCAACTGCTTGATCTCGCCAAAGTTCACGGGACGAAACAGTGTCATACACTGCTGGGCGTCTTCCATGGTGTAGAGCGGCAATGCCGGATGATGTTTCGACGCCTTAGTCTTGTTGTAAAACTCGGCATCTTCTTCCTGCAAGTGTCCGGAGTCGGGGAGCAGAATACCGCAGAAGTCAATAGTCGCTGCGGTCGCGTAAATCGGTCCGTGAAAGCCTTGCTTCACCAGACGCGGAATCCACCCGGAGTGATCGAGATGCGCGTGGGTGAGAATGACGGCCTCAATCGTACTGGCCGGCACCGGCAGGTCCTGCCAGTTACGCTCGCGCCATTCCTTTTGTCCCTGAAAGAGACCGCAATCGACCAGCACCTGCAGTGCGCGCCCGCCATCGCCGTCTAAGTGGATCAGATGCTTTGACCCGGTAACTACTCCGGCCGCACCGAGAAATTGGATATAGCTCAAGTCGTTTTCACCTCGACGCGCCAGTACACGGCAACAGAAGGTTGTATCCTCTGCGGGCCACGGTTGGCAAGCGCGGCCACGTTATGGTTTTTCGGGACGAGGTACGTCGTACACATTGTTCCCGACATTCGCCTCCGGAACGCTGCCGTCGTTGACCACGATCTTGTCGGGGGCAACCGGCATCTCGACGCGGCCGGTGCCTTTCTCTCCCGCTTTCACCACCACGCGCAAGCTTTTTTCGCCGGAAGGAGTTTGGATCAACACCGGCACTTCCGCTCCGGCATGGCCCCGGTTCTCGATGGTCGCGGTCACCAGAAAACTCTTATAGGTTTCGCTGAGCAGCGGCCGGGCGTACACCGATTCCACATGAAAGTCCGGCAGCCCGCGATCGCGGTAGACCCAATCGTCGAAGAACCATTCCAGATCTCGCTTGGAACTGGTTTGCACCAGCCGCTGCAGGTAGCTGGGATCTTTGTCGGCCCCGGGATGATAGCCAGCCAGGGCCGCTTGCAGAGCTTGGTCGCCGGTCATGTCGCGCAGCATCCAGAAGACGAAGCTGCCTTTGCCGCGCAAGTAGAGTTCGTCATTCGTATTCAGCAGAGTGTTGTCGGCGCTGTTTGCGTCCGACGATGGCTTTGAGGTGGCCTCCGTTTTTGGAGGTTCGGGATGTGCCGCCTCCTCGGCGCTCACTAGCGGCTCGCGATATTCATCGAGGAACGCCAGCGCGGCCTTGCGACCGGCCCGCTGGTCCACCGAAACGGCTTGCAGGAAGCGCTCCAGTCCTTCTTGTATCCACGGGTGAGGAGAATGGAAGCGGGCTGCGACCTGGGTCGGCAGAAGCAACAGCTGCAGGGTGGCCGTTTGCGCCTCGCGCAGCGGCGTGAAGAGGACCGCTCCACTTTGCCACGGGTTCGCATTGGGATTCGTCAACTCCACCACTCGCGCCGGCTGCGCGGGCTCGCTGAGCCAATCGTGCAGCAGCGGATCGTTGGCCTCGGCCGCGACCGCGTAATCCCGCGCCAGCGAAGTGTGATCGGGGACATGCAGCAGGGTGACGGTGGGACGTGAAAGCTCCTCATAGTTGGCCACGGCGAACGCGGGCACCACTTCGCCGAGACCACCGATCGTCAACGTGTTGCTGAACTCCTTAAGCTTGCCACCGCTCTCGGAGTCATTCACATCGCGAGCCTCGCCGCAACTGGAGACTGCAGCATTGACGGCAATGCACAGAGATTCCGTGCTCGCGCCAACTACGATGATTCGCGCATTGAATTCGCTGCGGTCGTGGCGATGCTTCCAGGCGGCGATAGCATCGAACACCGCATTGCCATCGCTCATGCTTACGGCGTCAATCGCCACTGGATACCACACAACATAACCCAAGCCCCGAACCGCAGTGAACGAGTCGCTGATCTCGTCCCAGTCATTTCGCGCCGCCACGTCGTCAGGAGCGCCCATGCGCGTGAGGCGCGTGGAATCGGGCGTAATGGTTCCCCCGTATTGCACATCGAGCGTGACCGCAGCAGCGGGCGGCAAATCCTTGGGCAGGGTGACGATCGCCTCCGACAGACCTCCCGTGTGATCGATGTCGGAAGTGTAATTGTCGCTCAGCCACTGCAGCGGTTTGTCGTCCAGCATGATGCTGTTCCACGCTAGCGAGGACGACACCTGCAGAGCGACGATCTTTTGTGGCTTATTGGAATCGTTACGCAACGTGAGCTTGCCGGTAACCACCATCACATGGGAGTTGCGATCCATCTGGACTTCGAGTTGATAGCGGGTAATGGTGAAGGCTTCGCGGTCGAGGGCACGGGCCAGCGGCGCAGCCAACAGCAGAAGCATCAGAGCTGAGAACAACCGCATAACTGATATCACATTGCTGGCGAAACGGCGGGAGGGTCACCCATCGCGTGAGTCCAAACCCGCATGGCCGATCAACCGGGCCCAAAGGTCGAAAACGAGCCAGACGTCTTATTAGTAAGATTTGTGCCTTGAATCTTACTAGTAAGACGTCTTANNAGTAAGACGTCTTACTAGTAAGACGTTAGCTCGCACTGGGGCCTCATCCCTTTGGGTTGACCGGCCCTTTTCCGGCGTTTTGCGCCGCACGCCGTTGCCGCGCTAACTCATACATCACGATGGCGCCGGCGACCGAAACATTGAGCGACGGCACATGACCGAGCATGGGGATCGATACCAGGAAATCGCAACGCCTGCGCACCAGGTCATGCAGACCTTTGCCTTCGGCGCCCAGCACGATCGCACAATGCATCTTGTAGTCGATTTCGTCGTAACTTTGCGTGCCGCGCTCGTCCAGCCCGACGGTCCACACATTGCGCTCCTTCAGCTCATCCAACGTACGCGAAATGTTGGTCACGCGGGCGATGGGCAGGTGCTCCGAAGCACCCGCCGAAGCCTTCACGGCTGTGCCGGTCAATCCGGCAGCACGTCGCTCGGGAATGATGACACCATCTGCGCCAGCGCCGTCGGCAGTGCGGATCAACGCCCCGAGATTGTGCGGATCCTCGACGCTGTCGAGCACCACCAGAAAGCTGTGCTCGCCGTGACGTTGTTCCAGCAAGGTATCGACGTCGGCGTATTGCTTGCCGCTGGTGACCGCGATCACGCCCTGATGGGTATTGGTGTTGGCGGTGCGATCGAGTTGCTCGCGCGGCAGAAAGCGCACTTGCACTCCGCTGGCGCGACAATCGTCGATGAGGCGCTGCACCCGCTGATCGTGCCGCTCGCGCGCGATGCCCACATATTCGAAGCTGCGCGCCCCCGACTTAAGCGCTTCACTGACCGCATGAATCCCGTAGATGACGACCATGTTTGGAACCAGTGTACGACAAAGCAGCCATCAGCCTGCAGCCGTCGGCCAACACGCTACTTTCTCCGCATCCATCTCGCCAGTCGGGAAATCAAAACGTCAACAGAGGAGGATCCAGTGATGAAACTCTTACTACCCCTGCTTCTACTCGTCTTCGCCACAACCACCATTGGCCAGACGCCAGCCGCTCCAGAGGACGATCTCATCTCGCCGTCGCGCCCGGTACCCAAGGGCAAGGCGCCAAACATGCAAGCCAAACTCGTAAAGGATGCGCCTGACGAACAGGTGTACTCCATCGTCTTCTATAAAGGCGATGAAGTTCTCAGCGGACTCACCGACTTCGCCATCGCCCACAAAATTTCCGACGCGCACTTCACGGCCATCGGCGCTGTCAGCAGTGCTACCCTTGCTTGGCTAAACCTTCCCAAGAAGATGTACCACCGCATCCCGGTCACGCAACAGGTCGAGGTTGTTTCGCTGATCGGCGATATCGCGACCTACAATGGCGTACCCGTCGTCCATATGCACACGGTACTCTGCAGATCGGACGGCAGTACCATAGGCGGGCACGTGTTTGAACTCAATACCGACCCGACGGTCGAACTCTTTATGACCGTCAACACCACCGGACTCAAAAAGAAGGCTGACGATGCCTCCGGCATGAAGCTGATCGACCCGACCCAGTAACCTAATACTCGGGTAGTCCTGATTAACGGGGTAAGCCGAAACTTGTTTCCGATCTCCGGTTAGCCGACACTTCTCGGTATAGTTATACTGAGCAATTCTGGATTCAGGAGACTGAATGGCGCTATCCGCAGTCATTGTTGACGACGAGCAGTTGGCGCGCGACGAGTTGGCATACTTGTTGCGCGACCTCGATGTCGACATCGTCGCGCAAGGCAAGAACGGAGTTGAGGCGGTGAACCTGGTGAAGGAGTTTTCGCCCGATCTCGTGTTTCTTGACGTGCAGATGCCGGGTCTCGACGGCTTTGGCGTGATCAAGAAGCTGCTGGACCGCAAGGTGCCGCTGCCGCAAATTGTGTTTGCCACTGCGTTCGATCAATATGCGGTGAAGGCCTTCGAGGTCAACGCCATCGACTACCTGCTGAAGCCCTTCGACCGCAAGCGCGTCTCGCAAGCAGTGGAGAAGGCGCGTCAGAAGCTGGAAAGCGCGGGATCGCCCAACGACCAGATCGGCACCATCGTCAAAATGCTGGAGCAGCAACAGCGGCCCTCGGCCGCTAAGGTGCTGTTGAAATCCGCCGGCCGGCTCTTCCTGGTGGATCAGAAGGATATTTGCTACGCCTCCATCGAAGACGGCATCATTACCGTCGTTGCCACGGTAATGGAAGGCCAGTCGAATTGCCGCACCTTGGAAGAACTGCTGGATTCGCTCGATCCCAACACCTTCTGGCGCGCCCACCGCTCCTATCTGGTGAACATAAATCGCATCAAGGAAGTCGTTCCTTGGTTCAAGAGTTCGTACCAGATTCGCATGGAAGACAAGAAGCAGACCGAGATCCCGGTGAGCCGCGCACAAACCAAGAGGCTCAGAGAGTTGTTTGGGCTGTAAGAACAGTTGGGCCTGTTTCTCCCTTAAGTAGGCGCTGAAAAAGTCGGATTCGGGGAGTTTTGAAGGGCCTAGCTTTAGCTACGTCGTAGCTAGTCCCTTATTCTTCTTGGTAAAATACGCCGATGCGTGCCGTAAGATTTCGCTAGCTATATCACTTTCGTGTAATTGTTTGGGCCTGAATCGGGGTAGACTCATGGGTCTGAGCTGTGTTCGATTACTCTAAGCTCAGTACCACGAAGATCAGGAGGAGCAATTATGCGGATCGAATTTGCAGCGTCCCCAGCCCACAAAACTCTCCGAGCCATCATCGCGCTCAGCATGGTGTTTTCATGCGCCGCGTTGCTCAATGGCCAAGTGCGCAGCGGCAACGGCATCTATCCCCCGTCGAGTATCGAACAACCAGCGGATGTAGGCGTGCGGATGCATACTAACTACATCATTTATGCGCCGGCAGGATCGATAATTCCCGCGGCCCAACCGGCAGGAGAAACTCCAGCGTCGCTGGGTTGTGTCTATGACCTGGTATCCAATCCGATTGCCGGCTGCCCCATCAACGGCACTACGCAGGTTCCCACCGGCGGCAGCGGCGTGATCGTCATTGTCGACGCCTACGACTATCCCTCAGCGGCCGCTGATCTGGCGACGTTCTCCAGTACTTTCGGTTTGCCGCAGGCCAACTTTTCCGTCCAGTATGCCAGTGGGAGAAAGCCGTCGAATGGCTGCAGCTCGGGCTGGCAAGGCGAAGAATCGTTGGACATCGAATGGGCCCATGCCATGGCGCCCGACGCGCAGATCGTTCTGATGGAGGCCTCTTCGGCCAGCAATAGCGCCTTGTACTCGGCGGTGACGGCGGCCAACTCCTACATTGTGGCACACGGCGGGAAGGGCGAAGTCTCGATGAGCTGGGGCGGAAGCGAGACCTCCGGCGAGTCCAGCTCCGACCACTACTTCACCCAGTCGGGCGTGGTATATTTTGCTTCCTCGGGTGACTCTCCCGGTGTTATCTACCCCAGTTCATCGGTGGATGTGATTTCCGCCGGCGGCACCCAGGTGAATCGCAACAGCGGCGGCGCTTACACCAACCAGACCGCCTGGAGCGACGGTGGTGGCGGCGACAGCAGGTATGAGTCGCGGCCCTCGTTCCAGAGCGCCATTCAGAGCATCGTCGGCACTCACCGCGGTACCCCAGACCTTGCCTTCGACGCCAGCGGTGGATCGCCCGTCGCGGTGTACAACTCGAATTGCTACGGCGGCTGGCTCGAAGTGTACGGAACCAGCGTGGCATCGCCGTCGCTGGCCGGAATCATTAACCGCGCAGGACAGTTCAAAACCAGCAGCAATGCGGAAAACACCCTGATCTACAGCAACCTGGGATTCAGCGCTTACTTCACCGATGTCACCTCCGGCAGTTGTGGTACGCACAGCGCCACGACCGGCTGGGATTTCTGCACCGGCGTAGGAGTCGACAATGGCTTGGTGGGAAAATAAGACGGTGCAGCGATGATGCGGGGCCCGCTCGCCAGGGCGGGCTTTTTCGATCCCAATTTTTCGGAAGGTGGTTTCTCGGCGCTTCGCGGTAAGCGTTACTTCTGCTTCTCCTCCTGAATCCTGCTGACCATCTTGGTCACCATGCTGCGCGGCGAAACCCGCAGCATCTGCACCAGCAATCGGTTCTTCCATCCGGGAATGACCAGGCGCTTGCCCTGTTTCATGCCTTCGTAACCCAGGCGCGCCACTTCGCGTACGTCCACCAGCAGAGAACTGGTTGCCATGCCCGTATCGCCGAGGTGCGCGCGCTGTTGGAAGTTGGTCTTCACCGGTCCAGGACAGAGGCAGGTGACCGTCATTCCGGTTCCGCTCAGCTCTTCCGCCAGCGCCTCAGTGAAGTGCAGTACGTAGGCTTTGCTGGCGTAGTACACCGCCATGAAGGGTCCGGGCTGAAACGCGGCCACGCTGGCGACATTGAGCAGCTTGCCTTCGCGGGCGCGAATCTGTGGCAGGAAGAGTTTGGTCAGGTGCGTCAGCGCGGCGATGTTCACCTGAATCATCTCGGCTTCGTTGTTCCAATCGGTATCGGCGAACCGTCCGCTGCCGCCAAAACCCGCATTGTTCACCAGCACGTCGAGAACGATGCCCGCTTCCTGCAACTCCTGGTAAAGCTCGGCAGGCGAGGCAGGATGGGCCAGGTCCTTGGGCGAAATGCGGATGGTAATGCTGTAACGCGATTGCAACTCGTCGGCGAGTTCGTGCAGCGCACCGCGATTGCGCGCCACCAGCACCAGCCGATAACTGTCCTGTGCGAAAAGGTGTGCCAACTCCAGCCCAATACCGCTGGAAGCACCGGTAATCAATGCCGTCTTAGGAGCCAGAAAAGGGTTGTTTGCACTCACCACTCTGTTATAGCGGATTTTCCCCCATTACAGCAGTTACAGAAAAAGCTTCTTAAGTGCCTGTCGCTGAAAAATAGCGCCCGCCCTAGCAGCAACCGCATTGCTATTTCGCCGCTGTCTTCTGGTTCGCCCGCGACTCCAGAAAGGTCACGATCTGCCAGCGCTGCGGTCTGGGTAAGTTCGACCAGGAGGGCATTCCTGACGTGAGTTTGCCGGTCGAGATGAACCAGAACAACTCACCAGCCGTGGCCTTGTGGACTGCGGGCGTATCCAGCCCCGGTGCCGGACCCATGCCCTGAAGATTATTGCCATGACATTGCGCGCAGTCCTGGGCATACAGTTTCTTGCCGGCCGTTGCCGCGGTTGCGCTGCCTGCATAAGGGTTCTTCATCTCTGCGGCTGATGCGGGCGCATTGCGGAAACTGGATTGCTGGGCCGCGGAAGGCGTTATCCAACCCAACATTCCAACCGCCAGAATTGCGGCGAAATAAAATCGTGCATGAACACGAATTCGCAAAGTTTTCCCTCCCAAAGAACTATTTTACAGCGACTATCGCCCGGACCTTTTGTGAGCCATCGAGGGCTCGTCCACTGGCTAGACCGCGCATACTGGCATGACAACTTGACTTGCCCCAGTGATTTTGGAACCCGCAACGGTTTCACACTTCCAAGTGTCTTGTTGCAAGCGGGTTGACCACGTCCAACCTGTACAACTATACTTACTTTTAAGTTACAGTTGCAACTCTGTTGCAATCAGTCGATTAAGTCCTATGTGCGAAACGAGTGAAAACGGGGCTTACGAAATGGTGTTGCAACGCTTTGCGTCAAGCAGCAACTAAGGTGGACTAGACCATGCCGCTCCCAGAAACCGAAGTCCCCGGCGCACTACAAACCGCACTGGTGAGTCGTGGAATTCGTATGACCCGCCAGCGCCGCATCATCCTTGAAATTATTGAGACCGCGACCCAGCATCTCGATGCCGCTCAAATCCTGCGCAAGGCCGCCAGAGTGGATCCCAACATCAACCGCGTCACCATCTATCGCACTTTGGGTCTGCTGAAGCGGCACGGCCTGGTCGACGAGCTTGATCTGCTACACGTGAAGGGCGAAGGACACTTCTATGAGCGGCGGCCACAGCGCGACCACATGCACATGACTTGCTTGCGTTGCGGCAAGGTACAGGAGTTTGAGAGTGACCTGTTCGACCGCGTCAAGGGGCAAGTGGAGCGCGACTGCCACTTTCATATTCTCCTTGCGCGCTTCGAGATTGGCGGCTATTGCGCCAGTTGCAGGAAGTAGACATTCACCACAGGGACACAGAGGCACGGAGAAAACATTCCTGACGAATACGGAAACGCGGGTTCCGTCAGCTTCCGAAATATCGAGCGCAGTCCTTCTTGTCCCTTCTTGGTGATGCACCGTAAGGAATTCGAAGGCCTTCTTGCTCCGTGCCTTCGTGGTAAAGGTGCTTATCGGGGTGCTGCCGCTTCCTGCACCTCATAGATGCTGTACCACGGCGTCGCCGCCTTCAGCGCGTTGTTCACGTTGTTGATGTTCTTGACGCCTTCATCCTTTAGCCACGCTTCGAATGCTTTGCCACCCTGTTGCGCGTAGATCGGGATTCCATCCTTCCAAGTTGCGCGTCCGCAGAGCACGCCGTTGAACTTCACGCCGGCCTCGGCGGCAAATTCCAGGTCTTCGATGAACTCGGGATTGCTGACGCCCGCCGACAGGTAGATGAACGGCTTGCTGGTGGTCGCAGCCGCGGCGCGATAGTGATCCAACGCCTCCTGCTTCGAGTACGCTTTCGTCCCTTTGAACGACCGCGCGCCTTCGACGAATTGCAGGTTCACCGGAATTTCCACCTTCAGCACATCCACTCCGTAGCGGTCCTTGGAGAACTCGGTCATCGATTTGGCTACTACCTCAGGCTTCAACTTCGCGAACTCCGCGCCCTTCTCGTCGATGCCTTCTTTGTAGCCCACCAGCTCCAGGAAGAATGGAATGTCGTTGGCCCGGCACTCGTCGCCAATGCGCTCGGTCCAGGCATGCTTCAGGTCATTGATCTTCTGGTCGTCGTAGGGCGTGTAGTAAAGCAGTATCTTGACGCAATCCGCTCCGGCTTCCTTCAAGCGGCGGACCGACCACAAGTCGAGCAGATCAGGCAACCGGCCGGGCAGTTGCTTGTCATAGCCGGTCTTCTCGTAGGCCAGCAGTAGGCCCGATCCCTTGGCGCGGCGCTTGGCCGCCGGCAGACCCCACTCCGGATCGAGCAGGATCGCGCTGGCATGCTGGGTCAAAACTTCGGCGACGTAGATCTTAAACTCTTCCAGTTGGGCGTCGCCGGCGTTTGCGCCCAGGGCTTTCTTGAGCGAGCCACGTTGGTCCATGGCGGCGGCGGCAATCACGCCGCGATCATTGGAGACAGCTTTCATGCCCGCAAGTTTTCCAGGAGTCAGTTTCACGATGAGACCTCCACGGGCACGGATCGCCCGGTTCATTAGAAAGGATTGGTAGTGCAGTCCCGCAGAGTGCGGCTGGGCCCGAGAACCACAGGACACGAAATTCTAAACGAATCCAGGGATGCGCGCGAGAACATTAACTCGTATGCAGCCCTATTGCCTCAGCGGCAGCCCGGTGAGCACCGCCTGCTGCTTGGCAACCAGCGCTTCGATTCCTTTCTTCGCCAGGGCTATCATCTTCGCCAGTTGAGCGTCGTCGAACGGGCGCCGCTCGGCCGTGGCCTGCACCTCGACCATTTTCTTACTGCCGGTCATGACCAGGTTCATGTCGACATCGGCGCGCGCGTCTTCCTCGTAGCACAGGTCGAGCATGATCTCGCCATCGACAATGCCGATGCTGGTTGCCGCAACATAGTCGCGAATGGGCGCCACGGTCAGCGTGCCCGACTCGATCATGCGCCTCATGGCCAGCCCCATGGCGACGAAGGCGCCGGTAATCGATGCAGTGCGCGTGCCACCGTCGGCCTGGATCACATCGCAGTCGAGAAAGATGGTGCGCTCGCCCAGTTTTTCCATGTCGGTCACGGCGCGAAGCGAGCGGCCAATCAAGCGTTGGATCTCGTGCGTCCGTCCGCCGGCGCGGCCTTTCGTGACCTCGCGCGGTGTGCGAGTCAGGGTAGAGCGCGGCAGCATGCCGTATTCGCTGGTCACCCAGCCTTTGCCGCGATTGCGCAGGAACTGCGGCACCGAGTCCTCGATGGTTGCGGTGCAGATCACGCGGGTGTTGCCCAGTTCAATGAGGCACGAGCCTTCGGCGGTGGAGATGAAGTCGGGCACGATGTTTACGGGCCGCATCTGTTCGGGAGAACGATTATCAGAGCGAAAGATCATAAGCGGCGATTGTACGTGAGCGGTCAGCCGTCAGCTTGGGACTCACGGCAATTAGCTCTTAGCATGCTCTTCGGCGCTGTCATCCCGAGCGAGGACTTTAGTCCGAGTTTGGAGCCGATTTCTTTTCTTGATCAGACAGGAATTTCGATGCTGCAGATGCTGAATTCCCACAACGTGGGTTGGAAGATGGTAGCTGACCCTGGCCAAGACCTTAAAGCTAAGGGTCGATTGCTCTTTACTGCCCCGGCCCGGCAGTCTGGCCCACGATCTGGTATTCATGCTTCTGCCCACCAGCGCTAATGACGTTGACCCGGTTGCTCTTCTTGAGCTCGTATTGAACCGCCTCTCCTGCCTGCATTTGTGGCTTGGTCTCTTTCTGGCGTGCGATGGAATACGTGGTGTTGTCCGTCTGCAACTGATAGATGATCCAGTTCTTCATCGGCTTCTTCTTGGAGTTCTGGGCGTAGGTGCCGTTCTCCCACTTCACAATCTTGCCCGGCTGGTAGGCGTCGGCGGCGAAGGAGACACATGACAACAAGAAAATCATCAGGAGAAGAAAAGCAGTTTTTGTCGCGGCTTTTTTCATTATGATCTCTGACTTTTTAGTGAATAACACGCGCGCCTAAAGGCCGCGTTCAGAAATGTGTCGTCCCTCCGGGACTCAATCTCTCTTACCACGCTTACCCAGCGCTTTCGCGCTGGGTCAATATTGCCTGGCCCTTTTGGGCTGCTCTCGCCCGACGTCGACATTTCCTACTCAGCAGCAATCCTTCACCAGGCTATCAGAGCGAATCCCGAATCGCTGGGCGGTCTTAGATTGTTGTTCCACTGCATAGACTTGACTTATAGCTGGCGGCGACAGCTTCCTTAAAAGAACTTCGTCACACCCTCTTCCAACACGCAAATCTTCTTCTCGATCCCACGCCGCTTGGCATCAAGCTTCAGCCGCTGCACCGGTTCGTCCACCGGCTCGTACGAAAGCCGGAACGTTCCGTAATGCATGGGCACCATGCAGCGCGCGCCCAGATCGACGAAGGCCTGCACCGCGTCTTCCGGGCTGGTGTGTACCGAACGGAACGATGCCGGATGATAAGCTCCGATGGGCAGCAGCGCCACCTCGGGCCGCAGCCGCTCGCCAATCTCTTGAAAGCCATCGAAGTACGCCGTGTCGCCCGCGTGATACAGCGACTGCTTGCCCGATCGCAGCACGTACCCACCGTAGCCGCGATGCACGTCGCGCACCATGCGTGCGCCCCAATGTCGAGCAGGCACGTGGGTAATCTCAAGATTGCCCAGTTGGACGTTCTGCCACCAGTCGAGTTCGACGATGCGGCCGTACCCTAGGTCGCTGACCAGGTCGCGCACATTGCGCGGGACGATGATGGTGGGCCGCTTGCCTGACTTCCAGCGCGTGAGCCGCGCAATCGCCCGCAATGATGGACGATTCAGGTGATCGAAGTGAGCGTGCGAAACCAGGACAGCATCAATTGGTGGAAGGTCGCGCAGTCGTAGCCCTGGCCTTCGGAGCCGCTTTAAGACAAAAATCCAGCGGGCAAAGTTGGGGTCGATCAGGATGTTCTTGCCACCCATTTGCAGAAAGAAGCTGGAATGTCCAATAAAGGTGACGCCGAGTTCTCCGCGTCCAGCTGCTACTGGTTTGCGGGTGACTCCGGTTCGGGGCGTCATGGCAGAGTGGCGCACCAGAGTGCCGAACTGCTTCGCCTTGCGGCGGATGGTGGTTCCCAACATGAGATCTGTATATTAGACGCTCGCGGTGGGTGCCTCGATGCAGCGGAGAAATCCCCGAAGAACATTAGGTGTCCTCGTCTCAGAATTTCCCGAGCAGAGTGAAGAATCCTACGACTACGCAAACTCCGAGCGCGAGCAACAAGACAAGGCAGCCGGCCTTAGCGAGATTCGATTTCCATGCTGGAGGCCGTCGTGGCCGATCTTCGATTTCAGCGTGTCGAATATAGGGCACCAAAACCGACTGGGACGTGAACAGGTATGCCACGCCTTGTCCTGGATATCCGACCTGCGTTTGCGCAGCCCAAAGCAGTTCTCCCGCGAGCCGAATCAGTCCGTCTCGGTTACCGACCAGCCCTGGATAATCGCGATCGCCGTCAAAGACGAGTCTTCCAGAATCTCGCGGAATTTCGTCCCATATTTCTTGAACAATCTGCTGTAATCGTTCGTCCGTCATAGCTAGTTCCAGTTTTCTTGCCGCGGCCAATCGCCGCCTCGTCACAGCATTTAGGTGCAAGCTTCCTTGACCTTAGTCTCGCACTCAGCTTAAATCATTAGTTCCGGGCCGACGCGCCGGCGGCTCCATACTGCGCGTGTCTACTCCCGAGCACATTAAGGAGCAGCAAATGCGTATTGCCTTCCTCGGTTTGGGCATCATGGGACGCCCGATGGCCTCCCGCCTGGTCGCAGCAGGTCATGAAGTTTCAGTGTGGAACCGCAGCGCCCGGCAGCATGTTGACGGCGCAACCACGGCTGTCTCGCCGGCGGACGCGGCCAAAGACGCCGACGTTGTCTGGACGTGCGTGGCCGACACGGCAGCCGTCGAGCGCGTGGTGTTCGCCGAGGACGGAGCCGAGCAGTCCCTCCGCGAAGGCGCCATCATCGTGGACTCCAGCACGATTTCGCCGTCGGCTACGGTGCGTTTCGCTCAGCGGGTGAATACGCGCGGCGTGCATTGGGTGGATGCTCCGGTCACCGGCTCCAAAATCGGTGCCGAAAACGGACAGCTTATCTTCATCGTCGGAGGCGCGCCCGAGCCGGTCGAATATCTCGACCCGCTTTTCAAGGCGACGGGCAAGCAGGTCATTCATATCGGTGATACCGGCAAAGGGCAGGCCGCGAAGCTCGGAATGAATCTGATGATCGCCCTGATTTACGAGGGTTTTGCCGAGGCTTTCGTTCTGGTGCGGAAGCTGGGTGTCGATCCTCCCAAGATGATCGAGTTGATCCAGGCTTCGATGGTGCGGTCCGGGGTCACGGATTACAAGGCTCCGTTCGTGCTACGCCATGACTACTCGCCGAATTTTCCGCTACGGTTGATGCATAAGGACATTCACCTCATGCTTGAAATGGCGAAGGAGAACCGCGTCAAGCTGCCCGCACTCGAAACCGTGGACGAGATCTATGAGTTGTCGAGCGAGGAAGGTTGGGACGATCTGGATTATGCCGCCACGTTGGCGCTGCTGGAGAAGTGGGCCGGCCTGGGCGGGCAGCCGAAATAATTCAGGGGCGGAGTGCCGCCGCTCCGCGGCCCCGATCAATTTCGTCAACCTTGCCCGGCGCTTATGCATCGGGCTAACTTCATGGCCGCCGCTTTGTGGCTAGACCGGTTTCAGAGTTGGCNNAGCCATGACGGTCACTTAAATGATCGTCATGGCTCAAGCTTCGTGGGGCGGCGCAATCCCGGGCGCCAGCCTAAAGGCTGGCTCTACCCGGTCTATGCCAACTCTGAACTCGTTCTACTGTACAACCGGGATGAGTGTCGCGCCGAAGCGAACGTCATTGCGGAACGATGACCTATTAGACCCAGAAAGAGGCCGACTAAGGAAGACTGTGACGTAACTTCGCGACCCTGATCAATTTTGCCAATCTTACGCGCCGGACGGAAGTACGGCTCCTTCAGAGACGGCCAACCTTGACGCGTCGCTAAAGCGCCGCTCTACCACCTTATTCCCCTTTTCCACCCTCACTTCCGCATTGCGCTGCTGCAGAACGTTCCGGTTGGTGCAGTGGAATAGGTGCAAGTTCCTGCGGTGCCCGACGAGGCGGCCGTGAACGGAACATTCCATGTTAGATTGTTGGGCAGGCACTGCCCGGGAGGCGAGCTCGTACCGTTCTCGCTGGCGACAAAATCGCTAGGAAGGGCCATCCCGATCCCGTAACAGGCGCCGCGAGGCGACATGAAATCCGAACTGTCCCAGGGGCAATCGATGGCCTTGCCCGTCCAGTTGGAGCAGGCGTTCTGGCACTCCTTGTAGCTGCCGTCTTTGGAACTCAGCAAGCAGCCGCAGCTGTTCGTCGACTGGTTCCAGCCGCAATAGTTCGCCGGCCCACAATGCTCCTCGATCGCTTTGGCATAATTCTGGGCGAACCCCGAGAAACCCATATTCATGGTGACCGACAGAATACCCGTCGCGGAACTGTAGTCGTAACACCAGGGAAAATCCGAGCCGGCCTTGTGCGACGAACATGCCGTTATGGTGGCGGCCGCATCTTTGGCGAAGGCGTAAGGAGTGGCGCTCTTGTCGACCCGGGTCACCCACAGCTGGCTGGGATCCGAAGGATTAAAGTCCGTTCCAACATACATCGAATAGGTCTGGATGGTCGTCGGCTTGGCGAAGAGCAGGAAGGTGTAATAGGTTTGGCCGCCAGTAAATACGTTAATGGCCGGGGCGCCAAACTCGTTCCAGCTGTTCTGCGTATTGGCTGACACCGCCGTATCCATGTAGTAGTTGCCGTTATTCACGGTGAGGCTGCTTCGCTGGCAGGTGGTCTGACCGGCCATACGAATGAAGGGCGCGGTGCCATCGTCGCTAGGAACTAATCCTTCGCGATACAGCGGTACACCATAACAGTTGGGCTGGTCGCAGCCTCGGGTCCAGTTCGGGATGGGATCGCACGTGGTGCCATCGATGGTTGTGGTAGCGGGATACACGACCGTGGTCACGTAGTCATAGGGACTGGTATTGGCCGTTCCGCAGAGCGGCTCGGGTAAGCTGCACATCCCCCACGGCTGAGGCATGTTGCCCTTGATGTCGGAGGCGCATTCCACCGTCTCCACCGGCGCGTTGAAGAAGTTGTCCTTGTTAACGGAGATGGTCGGCAAATAACTTTTCTGTTGCTTGTTGGCTGCTCCCAGCAGGCCGGTCAGTGATCCATCTTCGTCGGTGAGTTCCGTTTGACGGTCAATATCGGTGAAGCCGTTGAACATTCCGGCCGGGCCGCCGAGGTCGCCCGCACTATTAAAGTAACGAGCAGCTATTAGCGTCGCATCGGTATCGTAGGTTCCGGTGTTGAACAGCGGTTCGATTACAAAGTGCCGTATGTCGACGTTGTTAAAGAAGAGATTCTTCGAGTCGAAGGCGGGCGGGTAGTAAAAGCCGTTGGGCTGCTTCCAGGCGATAGCGGCATTCGGCAGGTAAACTTGGGAATCCGATGCCGCGAGTGGATCCAATGGCACTCCGGTCACGTTGCCGTACATCCACCCCAGCGTTTGACAAGCCGGGCCGCCGTTGCCGGGATTGGTATTGCAGTTAGCCAGGGTGGTTGTGGTGATATCCAAATACGCATTGGAATCCTGAAACGACGGGCCATCATAGATGTTGAAAAAGCGCTGGTTCGCGCCAAAGTTCACTAGAGTCATGCTGATGCCTTGGTCCGCATTGAGACAGTAGGCGGCTTGGCTTTGGTTCATTAAGTTCAGGGAGCACTTCAGCGACGGATCCAGCTTCAAGGAATAGATATTGAAAGGCCCGGCATCCAGCGCATAGGGGTTTGCCGGCTGCGTGCTGCCGATGAAGACATCCTTGTGGGCCAGCGCCCAGTAGCCGGGGACTTCGTCCGAGTCGGTGTAGCCTCCACCCGAGACAAACGTCAGCCCTCCGTTCTGCACATCGGTGATGGCGCTGTTCGACACCAAGTACCATTGCTGCCGCAGCCAAAGCGCCGCGAAGCCTGTCTGTGCCCAGTTGAAGGAGGTGGTGAAGTGATCGAGCGCGGTGATGGTGCAGTTGGCCAGTCCCGGCCCGGCATCACAAATCGGAACCGAGCTGTTGCTGCTGCAATCGGCACCGGCAGGACATAGCGTGGGGGTTCGTGACCCACCTTGGCTGACTTGGGGATAGTAGTTGGCGGCGTCGTTGGAGGTGGTGGGCGGCGCCAAAGGATTGGGCACGGGGGCGACGAGCGGCGCGTTCACGTCACCGTTGGAAACCAGGCCATAGCAAGGCGTGCTGGGGCCAACGGTGAAGAAAGCGGTTTGCGCGCTGACGCAGGAGTTGCCCGCGAAGCTCTTCAGCGGAGTGGTGCCGTAGCGGCCCTGGGTATCCACCTGTTGCTCGGCGGCGTACCCGGTCCCCCAATACTCGTAACGTGAGTTGCCGCTGTTGCCGCCTGGCGTTAGCCAATAGCACATGCCGCAGCCGCCCGCGCCGGCTGCCATGTTGTACTGAAAATCATTCCAGCCGTTCATGATCCAGAACGACGTAGGGTGAACCACGTCGGTAGAGTACGGGACCTGGTCGGGCGCACCGGCTGGAGGAGGAGGTTCGGGCGCTGCCAGAATTCCCGGGACGCAGCGCGGATTCTGCACATTCACCACCGCTGCGCGGGCCATGACTCCCAGGTTGCTGAAGAACTTGTTGTCCGCCTCCGTGCCGTCCTCGAGGTAATACCCATGCCCGACGGAAAGATATCCGACATTGCGCGCCAGGGTCACGCCTTGCGTCGCGTGGACGGTGTACCAGCGAGTCATGGAATCGAAGACCGACGAATCGGCCACGTACGTACTGGTAGGAGTCTGCCGGGCCATATGAAAGTGGACGGGATAATGCATGATGCGGCCGCCCTGTCCCAGTTGGTAGAACTCCACGCCTTGCACCTGGAATGATTGGAAGCCCTGGCGCACGAGGGTGTGTCCACCGAAGAAATAGCAATCGCCCGGCTTGCTGCTACAGGTCGGCGGAGTGCCGCTTTGGCAGTTACTGGAAGCAGGAAAGCTCGATCCCAGTGTGTCGCCGCCGGAAACGATCTGGATGCTGCGCGTGAGCAAGCCGACGGCCGCCCGCGTCTCGACGCAACGGGTTTGTCCGCCCGAGCAGGTAACGTTAGGATCTTGGTCGGGGCCGATTCCGTTGGGAACAAACCTGCCGGTGTCATAGGTGTGCCCGTCGTGCTCGTATGCCACGCCCGCCGTCACGGTTAGCGTCGTTACTTCTCCCTTGGTGGGTGGGCTGACCGACTGGATGGTGAGGGTCTCTGAATGGCCGGGGAGATAGTCGGTGGTGGTGATGACGATCTGGTCGCCGGCTTGCCAATCAACCGCGCGATCAAGCACCAGCGTGTTATTTCCCTTGAAGATCGTCTTATTCAATCGCGCCCAACTGGTGCCGGAGTTCGATGGCAGCAACGACGGTGAATAGGTTGCTCCTTTCTTGCCGAACAACTGCAACGTCCCGCCGTAGGACAGGGCCAGCACCTTGTAGCCAAAGTAGCCGGGCGTTGTGCCTCCTCCGTCGTAGTCCAGCGGCATGTAAGCGTAGAAACAATCGTTCACATTTCCCGGCAGATTTTGATTGAAGCCGTTCACATTCTGGGCCAGCACACAGGAGGTGGGATCAAGACCATTCATCGGATTGGAATTCCAAAGCACCGTGGGAACGCCGCAAGTGCCGCCCGGGGTCTGGCAAGTAATGCCCTGGGCCTTACCCGACGTGCCTTGGTCCACACCGTAGAGGTGAATGGTGACCAGTCCGTCCGCCGTGCCAATGGGCGCCGTGGTACTGCCGGCGATCAGGCTGCCGGTGTTCTCCACCAGGATGGATTCTGCCCAGAAGTCAATCTTGTTGTCCGTGAACAGCAGGGTGCCCCCGCTGATGATGTTCACATTGTGGTACTGAAAGGTGCCGGCGCCGACCGTGCATGTGCCACCGGAAACGATCAGGTCGCCGCCGTTGCCGGGCGGCAACGAGCCGGTGGTGCAGGTCGTAGCCTGCGCGCCGGCTAACTGACCCAGGGCCAAACCGAGAACTCCTACTCCAATCAGGAATCCCAGACGGCATGGGCTGGTGAGGTTGAGAATCGGTCGATGAGTGCCAACTGCCGACGCCAGGTCAGAACGCATATCTTCTCCTGCGGGGACTGGAATTGTGGGCCCGGATTTGTCCGACGTTTATCGTTGGTGCCTGCGCCGGCATTGCCAAGCCGGGAAGTCACACTCTGTGGCATATCGCCACTGTTGGCAGCGCAAGAAATTCCCAGCCATGTCGCATTGACAATCGCAATTTCGGCAAAATAGGTAAATCAGGTAATCAGCGTTCGCCGGGCCGCCGACCAGCCCAGACCAAACCCTCTGATGATGGGGGGCGCAGATATCGTACCCGTACGCCGGGCGCTGTCAAGTAACAACTTCGACATTAAGAATGCGGTAACCATGGCCGCGGGGTGGGCGCAGTCCAGCCGAAGGATTTTCTTCGATCAGTAGATCGGAGAAAAATGACGAGCGGGAAATGAAGGCGGGAAATCACACGGGAGAAAATGAGGACTGGGAATAAAGGTCCCGCGACCAGCTCAGGGCAGGCTCTTCGACTCCGGTTCGCGAAACCCAGGCGAACCTCCGCTCAGGATGACCGGCGTTCAACAAAAAAAAAGCGCGCTCCCTTTGGTGAAGGAACGCGCTTCCGTGAAATCCCAGCTATTGCTTGATGATGTTCTTGCCAAATCCAATCTTCAATCCCACCGAAAGCCGTACGCTGTTGCGAGGGCCATTCAATAGATTCGAGAAAAAATTATAGCGAGCATAGTCGGTGGCGACACGTATCCCATAGTGTGGGGTGATCTCCCAAGTCCCTCCGCCTCCGAAACCGTAAAATACCACAGTGTCAGACTTCGACATGCTTGGGCCAATGAGGGCATCGACAATGCCTGTCTGTATCGGATCTTTCGGTTTGGCGTTGAAGGTTGAGTGCAAAGCCCCCAGCGCCGGACGCGCAAAAAGGGTCAGGTGTTTGAAATGGCGGTAATTGAATTGGGGCCCTCCCTCGTAGGTCTGGGTGGAAGTGTTATAAGGGACGGCCAGTATGTAGCCCGGCGGGAGTGATGGCAGAAACGGGATTAATTTCGCCTGCGTGGCCGCCGAAAGATCGCTCGGGAACAGTGAGGTGTGGCCGGTGAAGGTGCTGAAATCGAAGCCCAACGTCAGCCAGCTGCGATAGTTGTAGCCAAAGTCACCATCGAATCCGCGTTGCGTCAGATTCAGCGACGGCGTGCTCAGGTAAGAATAAGCGCCAAAAGCGGCAAACTGGGTGACCTCGGTCTGTTGTGAGAAACCGGTGAGAGCGGTTAGAAGAACCAACACAAGAACGGCTACGGAGAGAGTTTTAGGCCGCATCAAAAAAGCTCCTTGCCACTCGCCCTAGGTTCGGGAAGTCGGCCAAAACAAATGTCTTCAGTAGACCAGGAATCGTGAACGTGATCTGGATGAGCTGATCCGTCCACTGAGCAGGGTCAACTGTGCTTCGACTCAGTGTGCTCCATTGGCTTCTGGCGAATCTGTAACAAAGTGGGAATGTTCTTGTCGCATTCCCAAACTGGGACGCTAGATCGAGGGGCTTGAGTCCAGCACAGATTACCGTACGTGTACCCTCGCCGCAATACCGAGTGACATGCCAGCCGTACGACTTCCGTGGTAAGCGATGAAAGGAGCAGAGACCAGCTTGAGGTAACTCTCGCTAGTCGTCGGAACGCGCCAAGGCAAGCCGTTTGGCAATGATGGTGTAAACCGATGCATTGAAGGCCAACCCAATGTGCGTGCCCGGGACCTCGAAGTCGCATTCCGGGTCGCCGGTCATGCAATATCGCCAGTCGGCAATCCCGTCGTTACGGGTGTAGATGGCCGTTTCATGGACGGAGGCAGGCATCTTGCGGCGCAGCGAAGCCAGGAAATCACAAGTACAACTTCCCGTGTAACAGGTGGGAAGCACGCCGGTACCATGCTCCTCGAGGATGCGCTTACGGACTGCCTCTGCGGCATGCAGGATGGTCCGATGCACGACGGTCCCGCGGAAGGGCGATGCTAGCGTGATGACGGAAGCGACATCGTCGGGACGCTGGCTGGCTACGGAGCGGGCGATGATGCCGCCCAGGCTATGGCCAACCAGGTGGATCTTCCGGTTGGTGTCGAAGAGGGCCCTTTGGATGTTGTCGTTGAGTCGCCGCTGGATGAGGAGGTTGGGGCATTCCGCATTGAGGCCGATACCGGAAAAATAAGGGCGATAGCCAATTCGGCCGACCCACGAATGCAGTTGCGTCAGATAAGCGTCTGTACCCAGGAACCCCGGAACGAGGACGACGGCCGAGCCGTCGCCACGCGGTATGCCGAGGCCATAATAAACCGGAGAGGCATGCAGTAAGAGAAGGTCAGCGGCAAACAGCGCTTCCTTCCAAATGGTTACGTCGGCTTCGGCATCTTCTGCCTGAAAGGCGTGGGCTGGCGGCGGGGCCATAGACGAGTGGTAACTCCCTATCTCGGTCGGAAAGGGCCGCCCAAAGGTCACCATAAAAACTGTGCTACTAGGATCGGTTGCAGGCGGCTTCTGGGGAGTAAGTGTAGCCGCAGAGGCTACCGGTTGCCAACCAACAATTTTGGAGGTACGAAATCGTAAACCGGCAGGTCCTGCAGCCGAGCGGCACAGGAGGGAGCGGCGCCGCCCTTAAGCCTCGGATCAAAATCGCTGCCAGTAATAAAACATAATGACGTGCCGCCACGGTTGGGCGGCACGTCAAGGAGGTGTTCACTCCACTCCAGGTTTGAAGTTAGTGCTACACCTGATACTTCAGTTCAACTTGGTTCACGCGGTGGCGTGAGCCGGTTGCACCTTGGCTTGCACCTTGATTGTCCGAACCGGGCGCTTGCGACGGTGCGTGGGCGTTGCCTTGCTCGTATCCTTGGTCTCGGGACGATGCATAACGGTGTCGATCAGCGCTTTCTCAGCATTGACGAACGTCTTGACGCCATTCCGGGCCAGGTCCGGTATCGGGATAAACGGAAAAGGCGTGATCATGTTCAGCGTCTGTTTCGCCGCTTTCACTTGCGCGTTCACCTGCTTGCCGGCTACATCCATTATTTTCTTCTGCGCGTCGATAAATGCCTCGGTGGCTTCTTTGGCCAGCTCGGTCAATTCCGTTTGCTTCGTCTTCCGGGCAGTCTCTTTGCCATTGGTCGCCTTGGAGGTTTCCTCAGCAATGATGTTGAGGAACCTCTTCTGCGCATGAACGAAAGTGTCCATGGCCTCTTGGGCGGTCTCGACTAGGCCTTCAGTGTCGAAGCCCTTGCCAGCCTTCACTGCGGTGAGCCAGGTGTGGGTCTGCTTGCTGGCCAGCTTCAGGAAGTCCAGCTGCATGTCGACGAAGGTATTGAAACCACGCTCCGCCAGGTCAGTCAGAGCGACGGCGGTGGTATAACCGGAAACGCGCTCCTTAACTCCGGTGGTGACGATCTCGTATTCCCTCTGCGCCAGGTTGAGAAGCAGCTTCTGGCCTTCGATGAAATTTGAGATCCCTTCTCCCGCCAGTTCGGTTACCACTGCAGCAGGGCAAAAGTTGGAGTCGGTCAACCGGCTCCGAACCAAGTTCATGGCATTGGCGTTCTGGCTCATCGCCAGGTCGACCAGGATTCGCTGGGTAGCAAAGAAATTCTCAACCCCTTGCTGCACCCATCCCGACAGCAGAGATACAAAGGATGAATCCCCGATGTGAATTGTGGAGGACTCGACTTTTCCATTCCTAGGCATAATAACCTCCGATTTGCTGCAGTGCAGCATCAACTACAATGTAGTATTATTAGTCGGACATGTCAAGTCATTTCTAAATTCATTTTGCGATGCAACATGGAGTGAGGCCGTGGACGCCGACAAGGTTGTCATCAAGAAATACGCAAACCGCAGGCTCTACGACACTTCCAGCAGCCGCTACATCAATCTGGAGGACATCGCTGCGCTCGTCCGAAACGGGAAAGAACTACAGGTGGTGGACGCAAATTCCGGCGACGACATCACCCGTGTGACCTTGACCCAGATCATCGTCGAGGACGCGAAGGACCAGCCCACCGGTTTGCCGCTGGAACTGCTTCGTCAGCTCATCGTCGCCTCTGACCGGGTTAGCCAGGAATTCATCATGTGGTATCTGAAGTCGGCATTCGATACCTACCAGAAAGTACAGAACTCTTTGCAAACCCGCTTGACCGAGATGCACTCCGCCGCGCTATCGCCGCTGCAGATGATGAAGAACTTCATCCAAAGCACTGCCCCGGAGAAGAACGGTGAATCGAGCCAGGAGTTGGAGGAACTGCGTAAGCGTCTGTCGCAGTTGGAGGCCCGCCAAGGGAAAACCGAGCCGGAAAAAAAACGGCGTCGAACAAAATCCTGAGGCGGGCTCGTACAATGAGTGGTAGAGACCCCTTCTGTCGCGAGGGATGGGAATGTCGGGTCCGCCCCGGGCGAACCGCAAAGGAGGGATGATGGAAAAAGTTCTCGGTTTAGCGATGACCGGCGGGGGCGCTCGCGGTGCTTATCAAGCCGGTGTTTTGAAACGCATTGGCGAGATCAACCGGATTCAAACTACCGGCAATCCCTTTCCCATCATTGGAGGCGCTTCGGCGGGGGCCATCAACGGTTCCGCGCTGGCGGCAGGGGCAGGCGAGTTCGCCCAGGCCACCACGGTTCTGGCGCAGCTTTGGTCCAATCTCCAACCTGCCGACGTTTTTCGCTGCGACGTTATGTCACAGACGCGAAATTCCCTGATCTGGATATTGGATCTTTCCTTTGGAGGTGTTTTGGGAGGCGGTAATGCGCGCTCCCTTTTGGATGCGGCTCCCTTGTCGCACTTTCTCCGCAGACATCTCGATTGTGATCGGATCCAGGACAACATCAAGCGAAAGCATCTCTACGCCCTCGCCATTTCCGCGACCAACTACAACTCCGGCAAGAGCTATCTCTTCATCCAGGGCGCTAAAGGCCACCCGATGTGGAACCGCAGCCGGCGTGTCACCCTGGCGACGAAAATTACCATCGAACACATTTGTGCGTCGGCAGCTATTCCCCTGGTCTTTCAGCCGGTAAGACTGAAAACGGCCCGAGGCACGGCGTTTTTTGGCGATGGCTGTTTGCGACTGCAACAGCCTCTCAGCCCCGTCATACGGTTGGGCGCGGAAAAGATTCTGGCCATCGGAGTTCGCGGAGAAAAACTGGAGGACACAGAAGAGAGTACGAATCCTAGAGATCCTTCGCTGGCCCAGATTATGGGCGTGATTTTGAATGTCATGTTCCTGGACCATCTCGCCACCGACATCGAACATCTGGACCGGCTGAATCGGCTACTCGCCGAAGGCCATATCAGCCACCTCGGAGCTTCGGGATGCGAACGCATGCGGCCTATCACGACGTTACTGGTTACGCCTTCGGTTAACTTGACATCGGTGGCGGAGCATCACCAGAAAGACATGCCGTACCTCATCCAATACTTTGTCAATAGCTTGGGACGAGATGCGGCGTCCTGTTCGGACCTAATGAGCTATCTGCTGTTCACGGCAAAATACACGCGAGATCTCATCGCGCTGGGCTACCATGACGCTAGCCAGCGAATTGATGAAATCGAAAGCTATCTCTATTCGTCCGACGGAGGGGATGACGATAACGTCGTGGACAGCGCAGTAGGGCCAGTCAAGCCGCGCTCCGTGACTTCCATCTCCAAACGAAACTCGAACTTTAGCAAAGAACGCGGCTGATTCTCCAGCGGCGGTCATTCGGCTGACACTCGCCGTCATAGGCAACGATTCGCCGAAGTCGGCAGCCGCTGAAGTTCACAGATTCAACCCTTGCCCCGAAGTCAGGTGCCCCATGGCGCAATCCGCAAATGTGGTGCAGTTGAAGCCACGAACGCTGCAGGCCTTCGAGACCTACATCCGCGAGGCCGAGGAAGCCATGGAGTCGTCATTACGCGGGCGCGGTTCATTTTTGTGGTCGGACGCCAGCCCCGAGAGATCGCAACAGGTTCGCCAGGGGCAGATCGTCGCCCAACTCTGGGAGGGGGACGGGCCGGTCAAAGTTCCAAATGGTTTGATCCACGATTGGATTGGCGCGGCGTTTGTTCCGGAGGCAACCGTAGAACAAGCACTGGCTCTGGTCCAGAATTATGACAATCACAAGAACATCTATAAGCCCGAGGTGATCGATTCCAAGCTGATCAGCCACCAGGGCAACGACTATCGAATATTCCTGCGACTATTAAAAAAGAAGGTCATCACCGTGGTGCTGGACACCGACCATGACGTTCATTATTCCGCGTTAGACGAGAAGCGCTGGCTGTGCCGCTCCTACACCACGCGCATTGCC
Source organism: Acidobacteriaceae bacterium (assembly GCA_003165795.1). Taxonomy (GTDB): domain Bacteria; phylum Acidobacteriota; class Terriglobia; order Terriglobales; family Acidobacteriaceae; genus Bog-257. The sequence goes on along the minus strand of PMWW01000177.1, from coordinate 28,889 downwards.
GAGGTGGAAGACTCCGGCACGCCGAAAGAGAGAGTGCTGGATCCCGACACCGGCTACGGTTTCCTCTGGCGACTGTACTCCTACTGGAAATTCGAAGAGAAGAAGGGCGCAGTCGGGGCCCCCAGCGAGCGCCGTATTTCCACTCGCGGGGGTGATGGAGTTTACATCGAGTGCCGCGCCATTTCGCTGACCCGCGACATACCGCTGGGTTTGGGATGGATCATCGAACCGATCATTCGTAAGCTTCCCCAGGAATCGCTGATCCACACCCTTGACGCTACCCGGCGGGCGCTCACCGCGACCCCGTGAACCGCGTCTAGCTAATCCCCAGTAGCCGCCAAGATTTTCGCGGGCTCTGCTCCACTGCCCATTGTCGGGACGGTTTCCGGCGGCCGCGAATCTGAGATTGGTTGCGCTTTCTGCTTTGGGACTGCCGGGGAGACACGCTTGCCCGGCTTCCTGGCTCGGCCGGACTTGTCGGAAGACGGCGGGCTGGTCGCCTTGGTCGCAGTCTTTGTCCTCTTCTTCCCGCTAAGTGCAATTGTGCCGGTCGGCCGCTTGCGCTTCGGCGAAGCCGGCTTTTCCTCGACCGCCGGCGCGACCGTGGGCTTGGCCGCGCTGTGGCTGCTCCTCAGCAGTTCGGCAAAACTGGTGGTCACAAACTTCTCCAGCTGCTCCGGATCAGGCACGGCGTGAACATCGCAGGTGAATCCGAAATATGCCATGCCGTTGTAGCTGAGGATGGCGCAGTTGACCCCCATCTCACCGCCGATGGGCACGTAGGGATACCAGGAGAGCATTTTGTGGCCGAGCAGATAAAGCGGTATCTGCGGGCCGGGAACATTGGTGCAGATAAGGTTGCACAGGCTGAGCGGCAACTGGCTGGCCAACGGTCCTATCGCCGCCCAAATGGCGGAGGGAATGGTGGAAAACAAACCGCCGGCGAAGCCCACGAACTCGGCCGCACGCGCGTGCTTCAAATACTCCATGCGCTCGCGCACAAAAGCAAAAAGCTCTGGCGGACGGTCCATGTCCAGGGGCAGGGTCACCGGGAGGAAGGAGATCTGGTTTCCCAACTCGCTCACGTCGCCTTTGCCGCGCACGTTCACCGGAATGACAATCCGGATCGATCGCCCTTTTAGTTTGACGCCGCGCAGTTGGGCATAGCGCCGAAAAGCCAGGGTGGTCACCGTGAGGATGACGTCGTTGACCGTGCCGCCGCAGTTTTGGCGAATGCTCTTGATCTCCGCCATCGGGACCCCGGCCCAGGCAAACTTCTGCGGACCTTGGCAGACCAGGTTGAAAGGTAGCCGCTCCGCCGGGGCAGCCAGTTCCGGCATTACATTCATCAGTTCGCTCAGTTGCCCACCGGGATTGGCGAGTGCCTCATGGGCCATGGTCAGAGCTCCCGAGCCCAAAGTGAGGGCACCGGAGACGGCCGAAAAATAGGACTTAACCAGGCTTTCGATCAGTACAGCTCCTGCATCACGTGCCGGCGGAGCGTGGAACACGGGCTGCTTGCTGGGGATGGGCGGGGGAACCGGGCTCGGGTCCATGAGAACGTTTATCACCCCGACTCCGGCGACGCCATCCGCCAGACAGTGATGAATGCGGACGATAAGACCGGTGCGATTGCCCTCCAACCCACGCACCAGGGTGAGGTCCCACAGAGGCTTCTGCCGGTCCAGATTCGTGCTCAAAATCTTCGAGGCAACGGTCTTAAGCTCGTTCTCCGTTCCGTGCCGTAAACTCACCTGATGGATGTGGTTGCGAATATCGAAGTTGGCGTCGAACTGCCAGGTGGGCAGGCCGAGATTGAACGGCGGAAACACCACATGCTGCAGGTAGCGCGGGATCAGCGGCAGCTTCGACTCGACGAAATCGCGACAGCCTTTGAGCGGGATCGTGCCCTCGAAGATGCTGACGCAACCGATACTCAGCGGCTGCCCGGGACGTTCGATGTACAGAAATAGTGCGTCTCCCCAAGAAAAGGAATTGCTTTGCTGAAACTCAGCCATGGCAGTCTCCCCGCAGTGGAACCTACGAATTTAGGTCGCTGCCAGGTCTGGGTGACAAGCAGGACTCGACTCATGATGCGGGAGTTGTAACCCCAGCCGCAGTGACTTATGACCATTTTGGGAGTGATTCCCATTCTGGGAATCGGCGCCCGGCTTCGACTCCCGGTCACCGTGCCGGCCGCCCTTTTGTGAGAAGGTGAAGAAGCAAGCCCCACGTCCCTGCACCGGAGTTCCATGGCAACCTCCTCCGCTAGTTATGATTTTGACTTCATTGTCGTCGGTTCCGGATTCGGTGGAAGCGTCACTGCTCATCGTCTCACGGAAAAAGGTTACAAGGTCGCGGTGATGGAGATGGGCTGCCGCTGGACACCGGACAATCTACCGCACAGCAGTTGGTCACTGAATCGCTGGTTCTGGCGGCCCAGCCTGGCGTTGCGAGGGTTCTTCAGCATGCGCTTTTTCCGCCACGTAACCATCCTGCATGGCTGCGCCGTGGGCGGCGGTTCCATCACCTATGCCTGCACTCTGCTGCGACCGCCCGACAAAGTATGGGACCACGGATCGTGGCGCGGACTGGCAGACTGGAAATCGGAGATGCCCGAGCACTTCGAAACTGCCTCGCGCATGTTGGGCGTCACCGAGAACAATATTCTTGGTCCTGCCGATTTTCTGCTCAAGCGCGTTGCTGACTCGGTGGGGGTCGGAAATACCTTCTATCGAACGCATGTGGCGATCTTGCAATCGCCGGCGGGAGAGCCGGGCGGCAAGACGGTCCCCGATCCGTACTTCGGCGGTGAAGGCCCGGAGCGCACAACCTGCACGGCCTGCGGCGGCTGCATGATGGGCTGTCGTCACGGCGCCAAGAACACTCTCGATCAGAACTATCTCTATCTCGCCGAAAAGCGCGGCGCGAAAGTCTTCGCCGAGACCCGGGTGATCGATGTTCGCCCGCTGGGGGGCACGACGGATGGCAACGCGGGATACGAGGTATTCACTGTCAAATCCACTACGCGCTTCAATCGGCACCGCAGGCGATTCACCTGCCGCGGCGTAGTTTTCTCGGCGTCGTCGTTGGGAACGATGGAACTTCTCTTCCATCTGAAAGACAAAGGCTCGTTGCCGAACATCAGCCACCAACTCGGCAACCATGTGCGCACCAATTCCGAGTCGCTGCTCGGAGTGCGTGTGCCAGGATCTAAAGAAGACTTGTCGAAGGGCGTCGCGATTGGCTCCGGTATCTACATCGACGAGCACACTCACATCGAGGCAGTGCGGTATCCCGAAGGTTCCGATACCATGAGTCTGCTGACCACCATTCTGACTGGCGGACGGCCTGGTCCGGGGCGGGTTGCGCTTTGGATGAGGAACCTCGTCGTTGCCTTGCTGCTGCATCCCTTTAAGACCCTGCGGTTGCTGATGCCATTCCGCTGGGCGCGAGAATGCGTAATCCTGCTGTGCATGCAGGCGTTGGAAGGCCACATCGACATGCGATGGGAGCGGCACCTGTTTTGGCCATTCCGGAAATTCCTGGTGAGCCGCGGCCACAAAGTGCCGACTTTTATCCCCGCGGCCAACGAATTTGCCGAAAAGTTCGCCCGGCTGGCCGGCGGCACCGCGATGAGTATGCTTCCCGAGATCCTGTTCAATGTTCCCGGCACGGCACATTGTCTGGGTGGCAGCGTCATCGCGGACTCACCAGACAGAGGTGTCGTCGACTATCGCAATCGCGTCTTTGGCTATCGCAACATGTATGTCTGCGACGGGTCCGTGGTTGCCGCCAACCTGGGCGTAAATCCGAGTCTTACCATTACCGCTCTGACGGAGCGGGCCATGAGCTTCATCCCGCCGGCATCGGCGACAAATTGGAACGATGCTGCCGAGCCCGTCTTGCATGCTGGCTAGTTCGACGTGACGCCGCCTGCCTCGCCGTATTACCCTTCCTTGCACGCATGGAGGGGTGATGAATAAATCTTACGACGCGATCATCATCGGCACCGGACAATCCGGTCCATTTCTAGCGATCCGGCTGGCGAAGGCGGGACGCAAAGTTGCCATCATTGAGCGCGGGTTGTTTGGCGGGACCTGCATCAATACTGGCTGCATTCCGACGAAGACCCTGGTCGCCAGCGCCGAATTGGCGCATGTGGCGCGGCGCGCTGCGGAATTCGGCGTCCTCACCGGCGGCGAGGTGACCGTCGATATGAAAAAGGTGAAAGCGCGGAAGGACGAGATCCAGCGTCCGTCCCAGGAGGGCGCCGAGAAACGTCTTCGAGAGCAGCCGAACTGCGAGGTTTATAAGGGCCACGCGCGCTTTGAGTCGGGGCACGTGGTGGCCGTCGGTGAAGACCGTCTCACCTCGGAGCAGATCTTCATCAATGTTGGCGGACGGGCTTCCATTCCTCCCATCCCCGGACTCGACCAGGTCCCCTATTGGACCAACTCGTCGATGATGGGCGTCGACTTCCTGCCCGAGCACCTCATCATTATCGGAGGCAGCTACATTGGGCTGGAGTTCGGGCAGATGTATCGGCGTTTCGGCAGCAAGGTGACCATCCTGCAGAGAGAAGCGCACTTGATACCCCGCGAAGATGAAGATATTTCCGATGCCATTCGCGAGATCGTCGAGCGGGAAGGTATCACGGTTCGCCTGAATGCTACTTGCATCACAGTCGAGAAGCGTGGGGACAAAGTGATCGCGGGTCTGGATTGCACGGCTGATCCAGCGCCCGTGACAGGAACGCACGTTTTAGTGGCGGCGGGCCGTCGCCCTAACACCGCCGACCTTGGCCTGGACAAAACGGGGGTCGCGCAGGACAAGCGAGGCAACATCATCGTCGATGACGAACTGCGGACTAATGTGCCCGGCATTTGGGCACTCGGAGACTGCAACGGCCGCGGAGGGTTCACCCACACCTCGTACAACGATTACGAGATCGTCGCCGCCAACCTTCTGGACAACGATCCTCGCAAAGTCAGCGATCGCATTACTGCTTACAACCTTTACATCGATCCTCCGCTGGGGCGCGCGGGGATGACCGAAGCCGAGGTGCGCAAGTCGGGGCGCAAGGCGCTCATCGGAAAGTATCTGATGTCGAGCGTGGGCCGCGCTATCGAGAAGAGTGAAACCCAAGGCTTCATGAAGGTACTGGTCGATGCGGAGAGCAAGCTCATCCTGGGTGCGGCGGTGCTGGGCGTCGGAGGCGACGAGGTCATCCACTCGCTCCTGGATGTGATGTACGCCAAGGTTCCTTACACCGTGGTTTCGCGGGCCATGCACATTCATCCCACAGTGTCAGAGCTGGTTCCGACCATGCTGCAGGATTTGAAACCGCTGACCTGAAGGGTATGACGCTGGCGCCGCGACTCTGGCCCGAAGGGCGGCACAATCATGGCCCAGGGCATAGGCCTTGGGTGAGGCCTGCGTTTGTCCAGTATGATTCCCGTATGGAGATTGCCATCCAGTGCCGTGGCTTGCGTAAGACCTACGACGGCAAAGTCGAAGCCGTCCGTGGTCTCGACCTCACCATCAACGCGGGCGAATGCTTCGGACTGTTAGGCCCCAACGGCGCAGGGAAAACCACGACCATCGAAATCCTCGAAGGGCTGCTGGAACCTACTTCGGGCGAGGTTGAGGTGCTGGGCAGGACGTGGCAGTCAGACGCCCGCGAATTGCGCGAGTGGCTTGGCATATCGCTGCAGGAGACGCGCCTTTCCGAGAAGCTGACAGTCAGGGAGACGCTGCAGTTGTTCTCCAGTTTCTACCGCCATCCCACCTCGCTGGACGCGGTGTTGGAGGAGCTGTCGCTGCAGGAAAAAGCGGACAGCTGGGTGGGTAAATTGTCCGGAGGTCAGAAGCAGCGTCTAGCGGTAGCGACCGCGCTGGTGGCTAATCCTAAGATTCTCTTCCTGGACGAACCTACCACCGGCCTCGATCCCCAGAGCCGTCGGCAGTTGTGGGACATTATCCGGCAGTTTCAGAAGCGCAATGGAACGGTGCTCTTGACCACCCATTACATGGACGAGGCGGAACGGCTTTGCGACCGGATCGCGATCATCGATCATGGCCAGATCATCGCGGCGGGGACGCCGGCTGAACTGATCGAGCGCCTTACCGGTCACCACCTGGTCGAGTTCGCGGTTTCCGTCAAGAGCGGTATCGACGCGCAAGTATGGAGCCGTCTCCCCGGCGTGCAGTCGGTCCGCACCGAAGATGGATTATTCTCACTGCAGGTCAACGAGCCGCACGAGACCATCCCGGAGCTGCTGGCAGCCGTGCAGAAGCAGGGTTCGCAACTGATTCACCTCACCACACGACAGGCCAGTCTGGAAGACGTTTTCGTTAAGCTCACGGGCCGGCACCTGAGGGGAAACTGATGGCGGCCACCGAACAGCCACCCGTCATTTCACCTCCCGAGCCGACGCTCACGACCAATGGCCGATGGATAGCCTATATCCGTCTGCTGCAGATGCGGATGCTGGAGATGTGGCGCGAGCCGGAAGTCATCTTCTGGGTCTTCGTGTTTCCGCTGCTGCTGGCCCTGGGTCTCGGCATCGCTTTCCGCGGCAAGCCGCCCGACGTAACCATGATCGCCATTGTTGACGGACCTGGGGCGCAGCAGGTGGTCAGCCTGGTCGATCGTTCTGGGCAACATGCCAGCATTCATGCCGACGTGGTGAGCGCACCCGTTGCGCGAGACGGTTTCCGGCTGGGCAAGTATGCGCTGGTAGTGAGCATGGATGATGCGGGCATTCATTATCGCTTTGACCCGGCGCGTCCCGAGAGCCTGTTGGCGCGCACCCAGGTTGACGATGCGCTGCAAACGGCGGATGGCCGTAAGAATCCCATCGCTGCAACCAACACGGTGGCGAGCGAGCCGGGGGCGCGCTACATCGACTTCCTGATTCCTGGATTGCTGGGCATGAACCTTATGAACTCCGGCATGTGGGGCATTGGATTCGCCGTGGTGGAAATGCGCCAGCGCAAGCTGCTGAAACGGTTTGTGGCCACGCCGATGCGGCGCTCGGATTTTCTGCTGGCCTTGGCCAGCAGCCGACTTGTCCTGATGATCGTCGAGGTTGGGTTGCTGCTGGTGTTTGGCGTGCTCGTATTTCATCTACGAGTGGAAGGTTCACTGCTTTCGATTCTGCTGGTAGGAGCGCTGGGCGCGGTGTCGTTTGGTGGGATCGGATTGCTGACCGCCAGCCGGGCCCAGAAGATCGAAAGTGTCAGTGGGCTGATCAACCTGGTGATGATGCCGATGTGGATTTTCTCCGGCGTGTTCTTCTCCTACGAGCGCTTTCCCAAAATAGTTCTTCCGGCGATCCGGGCACTTCCGCTGACCGCGCTCAACGACGCCCTGCGAGCGATCATCCTGCAAGGCGCGCCCCTGAGTTCGCAGTTCAGCCGAATCGCGGTGCTTGCCGTGTGGGGCGGAGTGTCATTCGTTCTAGCCTTGCGCTGGTTCCGCTGGAGTTAAACAGTTCCTGAAAACTTGTGCTCGATCGCATTTGCGGTCATCTCATAATTGTCATCGTGAGCGCAGCGAATCTGTTTTTTCTTCGGACGGATGACGGAAAAGCAGGTTTCTCATGGCCTGAAGGCCATTCGTAATGACAAACCATAAGTCGTAGGCGCGTCTAGACTCCCGGTTCCGCCGACCATCACTTCGCTGCCCGATAATCGAAACTAATCCCGCCTATAAATAGTTTGAATTTCTCATTCACCGCAAAACCGCGTATCAAAGTTATACCAAGGCAATAGGATCGGCGGCGCCGCGACGGTCTACTGGCATTCTCCTCTTTCCGCAGACGCGGCTGGATTGCGGCCGAATGGAAACGTCCTGCGTCGGATTGCGTTTCCATCGATTCAACCTTTAGTTCCTGGGAGTCGTGCATGCGGTTGGTCCACAAACTTTTGCCGTTCCTGGCGATGATCTTGTTGGCGGGCTCGCTGGCTGCGCAATCGGCTTCCGGAGATGGCGTTCAGGCCGACCGCGTGGCGCAACTGCAGCAGCAAATTGCCGATGCTAAGGGCTCCGCAGACAATGCCTGGATGCTGATGAGCGCTGCGCTGGTGCTGCTGATGACCGGCCCCGGCTTGGCGCTTTTTTACGGCGGCCTGGTGCGCAAGAAGAACGTCCTGGCAACCATGATGCAGAGTTTTGCCATGATGGCGGTCATCACCGTGCTCTGGGCCATCGTCGGTTATAGCTTGTGCTTTGCATCCGGCAACAGCTTCCTGGGCGGACTGGAGCACGCGTTCCTACGCGCGGTAGGCGCCGCTCCCGATGCCGACTATGCGGCCACCATCCCACAACAGACCTTCATGGTCTATCAGCTGATGTTCGCCATCATCACGCCCGCGTTGATTTGCGGCGCCTTCGCCGAGCGCATGAAGTTCAGCGCCATGCTGCTGTTCATGGTGATGTGGTCGCTTCTGGTTTACTCGCCGATGGCGCACATGGTGTGGGGCAAGGGAGGCTTTCTCAACGCGAGTCTGGGCGGGCGCTTTCCGACGCTCGACTTCGCCGGCGGCACGGTTGTCCACATTACCTCCGGAGTTTCGGCGCTGATCTGCGCCTTATATCTTGGCCGGCGCGTCGGCTATCCGAAAGAACCCATGGCCCCCCACAGTGTGGTGCTCAGTTTTATCGGCGCCTGTTTGCTATGGGTGGGTTGGTTCGGCTTTAACGCCGGCAGCGCGCTCAGCGCCGGAAGCCTGGCCACCAGCGCGTTCGTGGCCACGCACTTCGCGGCGGCGACGGCGGCCATCGGATGGGCGGCAGCGGAATGGATTCGCAATGGCAAGCCCAGCGTCCTGGGAGCCATCTCCGGTTGCGTCGCCGGACTGGTTGCCATCACTCCGGCGGCCGGGTTTGTCGGTCCCATGCCGGCATTGCTTATCGGACTGATCGCTGGTGTGTTCTGCTACTTCATGGTCGCGGTGGTGAAGGCGCGTCTAGGCTACGACGATTCGCTCGATGCCTTCGGCGTTCACGGCGCGGGAGGTACCATCGGTGCCCTGCTGACCGGGGTCTTCGCCACCAAGCTGATCAACCCGATATTCAAAGATGCGCAGGGGCGTGCGCTGGCTCTGGGAATGATCGACGGCAACTATCGGCAGCTCGGGAACCAGTTTGTCGGGGTCGTGATCGCGATCACATTGGCCGCGGTGGGCACCTACATCATTCTGCAGATCGTCGATTTGGTGCTGGGCGTGCGCGTGTCGGTCGAAGAAGAAGTGCAAGGACTCGACCTGACCCAGCATGGAGAAGAAGGCTATTCCTGGGAAGTTTCGCTGACGTAGATCGCGGCCCGAGGGTCCTGCGTAAGGCCGGTGAAGGTTAATCCATGACAAAGCTGGAAGCGGTGATTCAACCTGCGAAATTCGAGGCCGTCAAGGACGCTCTGCTGGAAATTGGAGTGGAGGGCATGACGGTCACCGAAGTTCGCGGTCACGGAAGGCAGAAGGGGCACACCGAGTTCTACCGGGGACGCGAATACACGGTCGATTTGCTTCCCAAGGTGAAAATCGAGGTCGTGCTCCCTGACCTAATGGTAGATCGCGCCGTGCAGGCCATGGCCAACGCCGCTCGCACCGGCAAGATCGGCGACGGCAAGATTTTCCTGTCGCGAGTCGATGAAGCCATCCGCATCCGCAACGACGAACGTGGCGAGACCGCGCTATGACGACCGGGCCGCAGCCAGCGACGCCAGCATCGCCCATGGGGAGCGTAGTCGATCCGGCTACGGACTTCGCGCTGCGCGGCCTCTACCGTCACGAGTTCGACCGGATCCGGCGAGACTTCGAAGCCACAGGATCAGGCCTCGCCTCGTTAAGCGACCGGACCCGGCTGGTCGACAGGCTAACTCTGACGCTGTGGGACCAATACTTCTCGGCGCGCGGCAATTCGGGATACGCGATGATCGCCGTGGGCGGCTTCGGACGCAGCGAGCTGTTTCCCCACTCCGACATCGATTTGTTGTTTCTGGCGGAGGACGAAGCCGCACGTGACGTCATCAAGGACGAGGTGCGCAGCGTATGTCAGACAATGTGGGATACAGGTTTACGGGTAAGTCCTGTGACTCGTACCCTCGCCGACTGCACTCGATTCGACCAGGACAATGTCGAGTTCACGCTTTCGCTACTGGATGGCCGTTTTCTGGCCGGCGACGCTGGCCTGTTCGAGAGGCTGCACAGCAAGGCCCTGCCGCAGTTGATTGGTCGCGAATCCGATGTGCTGCTGCAATCGCTTTCGGAGATGACGCAGGTCCGGCACCAGCGTTTCGGCAACACAATTTTTCATCTCGAGCCGAACCTGAAGGACGGTCCCGGCGGACTGCGCGATTGTCATGTGTCGCGGTGGGTAGGCATGATCGTCGCCCTGGGCGCGGGACGCCGGCCTGAACTAATCAGTACACGAAAGAACTCGGAACACGCCGAGATGCTGGATGCGATGGAGTTCCTGTGCTCCAGCCGCTGCTACCTGCACTATCACCATGATCGCGACGACAACACCATGACCTGGGCAACCCAGGAAGAGTTGGCGGAGCGGGGTGTGGCCACTAAGTCAGGGCCGGTGACGCCGGCGGAGTGGATGCGGCTGTATTTCCGCCACGCCAAAACCGTGGCTCGCAATAACTCACAACTGCTGGGTCAGGTTTCCCACGGCCGCTCGTCACTCTTCCGCTCATTCCAACATTGGCGGTCGCGGGTCTCCAACGATGAATTCTCGGTGGTGGACGGGCGGGTCTATTTTCAGCAAGCGTCCGATGCGCGCGAAGCCATGACGGTGCTTCACCTGTTCACTTTCATTGCCCGGCATGGGGTCGCGCTGAGTCCGGAGACCGAACGCCGGCTGAACGACGCTCATCGACGACTGGCGGAGACGATGCCGCAGGACCGGCACCTGTGGCAGCACTTGCGCGAGCTTCTGGGCCTGCCGCACGCTGCCGAAGCGTTGCGCACTATGCACTCGTTAGGTCTCTTGACGCGTGCCGTGCCTGAGTTCGAAACCATCGATTTGCTGGTTCTGCGCGACCTCTATCATCGCTACACGGTCGATGAGCATACCTTCATGGCCATTGACGTTCTGCATCAGCTGAAAAATAACCACCTGATATGCCTGCAGCCTTTTGCCGACCTGCTGCTGGAGTTGGAGCGACCAGAGTTGCTGTTCCTGGCGCTATTGCTGCACGATACTGGCAAGGGCCTGGAGGGCGCCGATCACGTGCAAAGCAGCCGGCAGCTGGCTGCCGCGACAGTGAAACGTATGCAGCTTTGCGAAGAAGACGCCCAGACAGTCTGCTTCCTGGTTGCCGGTCACCTCGAGATTTCTTCCACCCTGCGGCGGCGCGACATCTACGATCCGGTGGCCATCCGCGAATTGGCCGGAAAAATCGGCACGTCCGAGCGGCTGAAGATGCTTACCCTGATGACCCTGGCCGACATCAAGGCGGTGAATCCGGAGGCGTTGACGACATGGAAAGCGGAGGATCTTTGGCGCCTCTATGCGGGGACGGCAACTTATTTCGTTCGCAGCGCGGATAAAGAACGACTGGATGCCGAGATCAGCAACGAACCGGCGGAGAAGGTTGCTGCCCTATTGCCGGCGCGACGCGAAGCGCTGCTGCAATTCCTCGATGGATTACCACAACGCTACCTGCTGTCCCATTCGCCGGAACAGGTGGCCCAGCACTTCACCATGGCGAGTCATCTGGGCGCGGAACCAGTGCAGCTCGGATTGCGGGACACCAGCGGGCAGCAGGAACTGACGCTAGTGACCGCGGACCGGCCCGGTCTGTTCCGCACTGTCGCCGGCATTCTTTACGGCTGGGGCATGGATATCACCAAAGCAGCCGCGTTTTCCAATCGCAGCGGAATCGTGGTTGACAGCTTCTTTTTCAAGGACCGCTTCCGCACCCTGGAACTGAACCCGACTGAACGGGAGCGCTTCAAGCGATCGGTGCGGGAGATCCTGATGGGCGAAGCCTGGCTGGATTCTCTGCTGGAGTCCCGCCTGAAGGCAGACCAGAAGCCAGTCAAGCTTACGGTGGAGACGCGGATGCGATACGACGACGAGTGCTCTCCGCGCAGCACTCTGCTCGAAGTCGTGACTCAAGACCGTCCCGGTCTGCTGCATACCATCAGCTCAGCCTTGACCAGCGAAGAGTGCAGCATCGAAATAGCGCTCATCGACACCGAAGGGCCGCTGGCCCACGATGTTTTCTATATCACCTGCGACGGAAAGAAGCTGACCGCCGAGCAAATGCGATCCATCGAGTGGGCGCTCTCCACTGAACTCGGCGACGCTTTGCCCAACTCCTGGTAGCCGCTCTTCTTGTCTGTATTCGGTGCGATACAATGGCGCCTGTCTATGCAGAACGCGGACGTATTAGACCACGAGCGCACCTCGGCGCCGCCGTCTTCCCGATCAAGCCGCGGGAAGGCGTGGCTGGGGAAGCATTGGGACTTCCTGGCGGTACTGTTGCTGATCGTGGCCACAGTTCCACCGACCATGCTCTCGTCGAAAACGCTGCACATCGTCTGGCGGCCAGGACTGTTCGACGATTCTTGGACCTTGGAGACCGACTTCAAGGCCGCCCGCGGTTTATGGTACGGGCGAGACGTGGCCTTCGACTATGGTCCCCTGTTTCAATGGCTGTCGAGCGCGCCTGGACGATGGATGGGCGTCTCCCTGGGCGCCTTTTACGATACCTTTAATACTCTGCCGCTATGGTTCGGGTTCCTGCTTAGTTATCTGGCGCTCCGGTTGTTGCTCCCAGAGCAGCGGCCGTGGAAACGATTTTTGCTGCTGCTACTGCTTTCGGTTTACTGGTCGCCCTTTGATGTGCGCTCCCCGTTTGCCATCTTTCTCTTTGCCGTGATGCTCAGGGGTTGGTACGCGGTGCGACAGGGACAGATTAGGCCATGGGTGCTGGGGATAGGCGCTGCCTTTCTGTGCTCGACAGCATTTCTGAACAATGCGGACACCGGCATCTACGGCATCGTCGCGCTGCTGCTCTCCCTCGGCGGCATCGTGCTCGAAAATTGGAGAGAGACGCAACTTTGGCGGCGATACCTCATCGCCCTCTTGTCATTCGGTGTGGCCCTTGCAGCTTTTGCCGTCATTATTAACTGCTTTCTGGCAAGCGCGTTTGACTTCCGCTTCTGGAAAGCCGTGCTGGCCTTCATCCGGGGATATCGATGGAATGCGGCTACGGGAATGTCGCCCGCTGACCGAGTCTACCTTCTTGCGCCCCTGGTCGCGGGAGTCGCCGTTTTCCTGGTGCGATGGATTGTAAAAGGCGACCGCAGTGTCGTCATCGCTGCCCGTCCGGGATTTCTGCTGAGCGCATTGGGCTTTGCCTGCGTTGCCCTGCAGAGCGGATTAGTGCGGTCGGACAGCAACCACATCGGTTACGCCATATTCCCCCTACTATTCTTCACCGGCATTGTTCTGTTCTCATTTCGGGGACGCATAACCTCCGTGGCTGCCACTTTGATTGCGACTGGAGCTACCATGATGCTTGCCAACCCCATCATCCGTCCGTCCATGGTGCGCTATCGCTACCGGCAAGTCCTGCATCCCATTATCGATTGTCCCGCCGGTTATCGAGAAATCGACCGCGCCTGCTATCCGGCCAATGCGGCAGCCACCGCGCAAGTTGTATCGAACTACCTGCAAAACCGCAGCGGCGCTAACGACTGGATCGTGGTGTTCCCTTATCAATATTTGTATGGGCTAACTTCCCGCCGCAACGTCGCCCAGGGAGTCGAGCAGGCGTTTCTTGCGCACGATGCGTATTTGAAGCAACTCAACATCGAGGGTCTGGAGCACGAACCGGCGCCGGCGGGCCTCTATTTCCCCGACGCCAAACCGGGTGATATGTCCAACCCGAATCTGAGCATGGCCATCGATGAGGTGCCGAACCTCACGCGAAATCCGGAAATATGGTTTTGGATGTTTCATCACTACCGCACAGCCCAGGAATTGCTGCCGGGAGTCTTTGGATTGCAGAGGGACGATTCTCGTAAGGCCGGGATTGCGATGGAAATTCAGCCTCTAGGACTTGAGGCGAAGAGCTATCCCGTCCTGCAACGGAACCCGGCGATCGATTTGGGCGCGCCTATTTGGCCCGTGGGTCCGGTTGATTTTTTGCGGCTGCGACTGAATGTGCGCTACAGCGCATTATGGAAGCTGCGTAAGCCGGAGCGGATGCAGTTGGAAATCAGCCGCGCCGATGGCAGTCGGGAACTAAAGTCGTTCGTGTTGCCGCCAAATGTTTCTACCGATATTTGGTTTTATCCCTGGAGCGATGCTGACTTGGGAAACTATTTCGAGGCCGACGAAGCCCGGTGGCGTCCCTCTCACCGAACGGCCATCACCGAACTCCGGCTGCTGATGACGCCGTTCGATTGGGTCTCTCAAACGCCGCAAGCGGTTACTCTAGAATCCGCCGATGCGGTGCGATTCACCGTCGACGGCGATCCTAAAGTCACAAACGGCCGGTGATTCTTTTTTCCATGACTCCGAGGGGGAAGCGAATTCCTTCGAGAAGGATTTTGCGAGTGAATTTTGACTTGCCGGAGCGCCGTTCGAGAAAAATAATGGGAAACTCACAGAATCGGATTCCAGCTCGGTGCAGGTTAAACTTCATCTCCATCTGGAATGCATATCCCTCAGACCTGATCTCTTCCAGCTTGAGCAGGCGCAGGGTGTTAGCCTGATAGCCCACGAAGCCCGCAGTTAAATCGTGCGCCGGTATCCCGGTCAAAATCCGGGCGTAAATGTTCGCTCCGAAACTCAAGGCGTGCCGCCGAAAGTCCCAGCCGTTGGCTCCGCCTCCCGACACATAACGCGAACCGATTACCACCGGATTCGTCTTCAGCAATTCAATCATGCGGGGCAGCGACTCCGGCGGATGTGATAAGTCAGCATCCATCTGGATCATGTAGGGATCCACATTTCCCTGCAGTATCTTCTTCATGCCGTCACGACAAGCGGAGCCAAAGCCCCCCTTGCCCGGCCGCGCCAGCAGGTGAATGTTGGCGTCCGTCGCCTGAATACGGCGGATCTCGTCGGCCGTACCGTCGGGAGAATTGTCGTCCACGAAGAGGATGGGTTCATTGCCCGCCGCACCACGGATCCTGCTAACCAGGGTTGCGATGTTGTCGCGTTCGTTATAGGTTGGGATGATGAGCATTAGGCTGACTTCTCTAATTTATATGAAAAACGTACGGCTTTGTGGCCCGCCCCGCCTAAGGAAAAATCGGAACGGTAGGCCCCTGCGTTCGAATTGTGGTGTTGGCTGGTTTGCATAACAACGCCGGCTCCTCACGAATGCCGAGTGAACTTGAGGTCAAGACGGCCAAGCCTTGGACGAAAGGAACCTCATGAGATTATAGGCGGAGATTTTTCATCCGAGTTCCCAGTCATTGCCATGCTCGACATCGAAACCGGCGAATGCTGGTGGCCGCGCAAGAACCANNGAGCGACATGGAACGTCAATTCGAGTTCCACCCTCCAGCTGGTGCTGAATCTCGCCCAGCCGGGTGACACCGTCATTTTGAACAATTCAGTCAGCTGTTCGGGAAACTTCACGCTCCCCGCCAAGGCGAATCCGAACCATCCGTGGATTTATCTCGAAAGCTCCGGCCTCAGCAACCTGCCGCCTCCGGGCACCAGTACACGCACTGCGTACGGCATGCGTTATAAAAGGGCGCGCTTTGCGTTGGGACCTGGGTACTCCTTCAGCCTCACCAGCATTTGAAGAACTGCTCTAGACCCAGGTTCGTCTCTTGGGCTACAATCCTGCCTCAACCTCCAAACCACCGGGCCTGGCATGCTCTTCGATTCGCCTATCTTCTTCGTATTCTTGATTTTGGTTGTGGTCGCCTATTGGCGCCTTGGTTTTCGCGCCCAAAACTTGTTTCTGCTGGGTGCGAGTTATTTTTTCTATGGCTGGTGGGATTGGCGCTTCCTTTTATTGATGATCGGCTCGACCATCGTCGACTACTTCATTGCACATGCAATTGCGCGTGCGTCGAGTGACGCCAGACGTAAACAGTTGCTGCTGGTTTCTTTGATTGTCAATTTCGGAATTCTTGGAACATTCAAGTACTTCAATTTCTTTATCGGTTCTTTTGTTCACGTCATTCAGGCCTTTGGGGTGTCTCAGCCGTCTGTCACTTTTCTAAACATCATCCTTCCTCCCGGGATCTCGTTTTATACCTTCCAGGAGGTCGCTTACATTGTTGACGTTTACAACCGCAAGATCGAACCTGCAGACCGTTTTATTGACTATGCTCTGTTCATCAGCCTGTTTCCCCACTTGATCGCGGGACCGATTCAGCGACCCGATCACTTACTACCGCAAGTGCAGAAGCCGCGATTCTGGGATGGAGACAAATCACTCGACGGCATGATCTTGATCGCCGAAGGTCTGTTTCGTAAGTGCGTCATTGCTGACAATTGCGCTTTGATTGCCAATGCCGCCTTCAGCGGCAAGTTTGGCCACCCCAACATTCCCATTGTGCTGCTCGGCACTTACGCTTTTGCCTGGCAGATTTACGGTGATTTCAGCGGCTACAGCGACATTGCTCGTGGTGCCGCACAGATCCTCGGCTTCCACTTCATGATCAATTTCCGGCAGCCATATTTTGCCCAAAGCCTGCAAGAATTTTGGCGCCGCTGGCATATTAGCCTGAGCACTTGGTTGCGGGATTATCTCTATATCCGGCTGGGAGGAAATCGCAAGGGAGAATCGAGGACCTACTCCAATCTTCTTACCACTATGCTGCTTGGGGGATTGTGGCATGGCGCCAATTGGACCTTCGTCATATGGGGTGGAATTCATGGCGCCGGGCTCGCCCTGGAGCGCGTGCTGGGCATCGCACAAGACCGCTTGAGCGCTCCCTTCCTCGCGGTTTGGCTCAGACGCATCCTTATCTTCCACGTGGTATGTTTTACCTGGATATTTTTTCGAGCTGAATCCCTGAGCGCAGCCTGGCAGATGATTGGCGGCCTGGCGCACTGGAACTGGCAACCGTCTTACATGGCTGCGGCAAAATTCCTGATTTTGTTCTCGCTGCCTCTATTTGCTTTGGATCTGGGTCTGGAGGCCACGGGAGACGAGTACCTATTTCAAAGCCGCCCGCATTTTCAGCGTGTCGGGGTGGCTTTGGCCAGCATTCTAGCGATTGTTCTGTTTGGAGCCAACCAGGCGAATGCTTTCATCTATTTCCAGTTCTGAGCAGGGCCCAACCATGACCAGGACTCACCGTAGCATTGCCCTGGTACTTCTCGGCATAATCCTCATTGGACTGATGGCGGAAGCTGGCGCCAGGTTCGCTCTCGGGCGTATGAGCCGGATTCAGCGGCGCATCGACCAGGAGTATCGCAGTTCCCTCGCGCTCCCGCCTAATACGCCCGCGGGAAAGCCAACCATGCTACTTCTGGGAAACTCACTTCTACTAGAGGGCGTCGATTTTGACTCGCTTCGAAGTGCGCTGGCGCCAAGGTATGACGTGCATCGTCTCGTAATCGAACAAACCAACTATGTGGACCTGTATTACATCTTGCAGACGGTGTTTCGGCAGGGCAGCCGGCCTCACGATGTGGTGCTATGCCTTTCCGTTGGTCAGGTCATCGCCGATGATATGCGAGGGGAGTTCACCGCTCGATATCTGGACAGTGCCGTCGTCCCTAGTTTGGCCCGGCGCGAGCACTTCGACGCCACTACTACCACTAACTATTTCTTTGCTCACTGGAGCGCATGGTTCGGGACCCGGGTCGAACTCAGAAAGTGGTTGCTGGGACAAATTATGCCCGACGTCGTCAACATGACCGTTGTTCTCGGCGCCCGTCCCGCTTCGAACATTCCCGTTTCCGAGGTGCTACTCAGAAGCGGGCCGCGCTTGAAGGAACTCAAGGCGCTCTGCGATAGGTACGGCAGCCGCTGCACGATACTGATTCCGCCGACACTGACCGAAGATCACGCTGAGGATCTAGCCGCATTGGGACGTGAGATCGGTATCCGCGTGCTGGTTCCGGTGGGAGCCGGACGCATGGACAAATCCGAGTTCAGGGACGGATTTCATCTCGCCCCTGCGGGGGCTGCCATCTTCACCGCCAAGCTGGACTCGGAACTGTAAGCTCCGTACTCAAGCTCTTACGCGGTCCATAATGACTGCTACCAGCCGCCAAGAGACATCTAAGCGCTATGGTACAGTGAGGGATTGACCTCTACGAGTTTGACACAACGGCAAACCGTGTTGCTGCTCGCGATCGCGGCCTTGTTTCTGGCGGCCACAGTTTCGGTGGCGCTTACCCGCATTCCCTGGTGTGACGAGGCCTGGATCGCTTCTCCTGGATTCAATCTAGCAGTACATGGCAAACTTATCACGCCGGTGCTCGCCTTCGCGCCCGATGACCCAAAAACGTTCGGTTTGAACCAACACACATACTGGATCATGCCTCTGCACCTGGGGTTGCAGGCCGGCTGGTATAAGCTTTTCGGCTTCAGCCTGTTGGCAATGCGTAGTATTTCGATGCTATGGGGACTGGCGGCGCTGTGGTCGTGGTTCCTGATTATGCGCGCCCTAACCGAAGATGTGGACATTGCGATACTCACGGTTGGGCTGCTGGCGACTGATTTTGTCTTCATTATGAGGGCGGCGGATGGACGCATGGACATGATGAGCGCCGCATTAGGCTATGGCGCGCTCGCCTCCTATCTGGTCTTACGAAAGCGTAACCTCAATCTCGCAATGATTTGCGCTCACAGCCTGGTGGTCTTGAGCGGCCTCACCCACCCTAATGGAGGCGTGCTCAGCCTGTGCGGTGTGTTGTTCCTGATGTTCTACTATGACCGCCATTCGATCCGGTGGCGGCAGCTAGTTCTCGCGACAGTTCCTTACTTAGTGGGCCTTGTCGGCTGGGGACTGTATATTTCCGAAGACCCTAAACTCTTCCTGGTGCAGTTCGGTAGCAACGCCTCCGGCCGCCTGAGTAATATTCAGACACCCTGGCTCGTACTGCGGAATGAAATCAACCGCTATCTGCTGGCTTTCGGCTTTCAGGCGGGGGCGCCGCCGATTGCCAAGATCAAGGTGTTACTGTTGCTCGGTTATCTGGCGGGCGTGGTGGGCACGCTCTCGGTTAGCGCACTGCGGCGTCGCCCGGGCATCCGAGTGTTGCTCATTCTGGCCGCAATTCATGTGCTGTTTCTGACTTCGCAATCGGTCAAACATCCGGTATACCTGATCTATACTGTCCCTTTTTTCAGTGCGCTGCTGGCCGTCTGGATCTTCTGGTGCTGGAGTAATCCTGCGCTCCCTTCCAAGGCCGTTGCCCTGGCGGTGGCCGCTTTCATTGCACTGCAACTGGCCGCTGTTGCCAGCGTAGTAGTGCGCGATAAGTACCATCGCAGTTACCTCCCGGCAGTGGCCTTCCTGAAAGCGCACGCGGGGCCCGCGGACCTGGTAGTGGGCGAACCGGAACTCGCTTTTGCGCTGGGCTTTGACAGCGCGTTTCTCGACGACTGCCGGCTAGGATATTATTCCCACGTGGACCCACGCTTTATTGTCATGGGGGACAATTACCGCGGACTCATCGAGAAGTTTGGTCACGACAGTCCCGAAATCGCTCGCTATATCACTACTCGCCTCCAGTCGGAATATCGGCCGGTTTTTGAGAATGATACTTACACCATTTTCGCGCGACGGTGAAACCCGGAGAACACTAGAATCTGCCGGCGGCGGCGATTCCCTGTTGCGCCTCGACCGAAAAAAATTAAGTTCAGCTGAAATGGTTCGGCCTCCTACACTCACGGACTCTGATTACTTATGCGCAAAGAATTAATTCTCGGTTTTGTACTAGTTGGTATTGCCATGGCCCAAGCTCCGCAACCGCCTGTCCCGGAGCCGCCTCGAACTTACCTTGATACTTCCTACCACCGTCCGGGTAAGTCCACACTCCATGTTCGGAACGGCGAAGACTTGCAGGCTGTCCTGGATGCGGCGCACGCCGGCGACACGGTCCTAATAGAGGCGGGCGCGACTTTCACCGGCAATTTTGTGTTGCGGCCAAAGGCAGGCGAGGGTTGGATCTACATTGAAAGCTCCGCCATCGAGAGCAGGGTCCATCCTGGCCAGAGAGCTTCGCCCGCCGACGCAAGCTCCATGCCCAAGATTCAAACAGCCAACAGCGACTCAGCCATTGAGGTGCTACCTGGAGCCAGCAACTATCGACTCGTAGGTCTTGAGATCACCCCGGCGGCGGGTGCGGTTCGCGCTTATAGCTTGGTGAACATAGACTTCATTACCTCCAAAGTCGAGGCCAAGATTCGCAGCCTTGCCAAGCGTGTGGCCCCTGCACTGGCGCCGACGGACGAGTTTCCCAAGAACATAACCATAGACCGGTGCTACATACACGGTTCTGACACGCAGGATGTCCGGGAAGGCGTGGCTGCCAATGGTATATCTGTCGCAATCATCGACAGCTATATTTCGGAGATTCACGACTCCACCATGGATTCGCAAGCCATCCTTTCCTATCGCACGCCTGGTCCGATGAAGATCGTCAACAACTTTCTGTCGGCCACCTCGGAAGACGTCATGTTCGGCGGAGCTGGAGACTCTGGCAATCCATACGTCCCCTCCGACATTGAGATTCGCAGAAACCATTTCTTCAAGCCGCTGGCTTGGGAATCCTGCGGGGTTCACGGTACGGTCCCGCCAGGGTCGCTGTTGCGGAATGGCGCGCATTGTCCCAGTAGTCCCAGCAACCAATGGGTGGAAAAAAACAACCTGGAGTTCAAGAGCGCGCGTCGCGTCGTCGTTACCGGAAATGTCTTTGAAAACACCTGGGTAAGCGGACAGATGGGCGGCTCTATCGCATTTACGGTCCGTCCCAGCCAAAGCGGAAACATCTCGGTTGTCAATGACATCCTGCTCCAGAGCAATATTCTGACTAACGTTGATGCGGGCATTGGCACGCTGGAACAGGATGACATGTGTCGGGCACCATACTACCCCGCTTGTACCAATCCGGGTGAAAGCAAGCGCGTTTGGATCGACAATAACCTTATGCTGCTAAGCCCCAACCCAGACACTTATCAGCACGTCGGTTTGAAATTCGACGGTGGCAACACTACCCATCCCGGAGAAATGGACTTCGTCTTTCAGCACAACACGGTGCTGATGAGCGATCTATCGACCCTCTGGAACTCAATTTATTTCCAGCTTCCCCAGACGCCGTGGAACTGTACCCCGCCGGCAAGATTTTCCGCGACCCACAATGTCTGGATTCTGGACAACGTCATGATGCGACAGCTCAACGGCGATTGTGGCTTGGTGACCATTTATGGCGGGATAAAGGGACTAGAATATTACATGGGCGATCCTTCGCCTCTGGCCCCTCGCTTTTACGGTAACGTGATGTATGCGTCGAGCAGCGACCGGGTGCAATCCTTCCCTCCCAAGAACTCAGTCCAGGCGAAGGTCACTTTCGCAGATGGTGCAACCAGAAACTATCAACTGGCTACGCCAAAATGGACGCAGACGAGCGACGGCGCGCTGGCGGGAGTTGATATGGCTGCTTTGGAAGCGGCAATCGCGGGTACTACACCGGTCACCGGTGACAAGAAGTCAGATGGCAAGACTCCGCCCGGCCCGACGGTCCATTAGACGGAGTCTGCAGTTCTTGGGTTCGGCCGAAATCCTTGTGCAGCTTCCCAACTCAAGTCAGCCAATCGCAGGAGCTGCGCAAGGGACCATCTGGCTCTCGGCCACGAGCGGCTCCTCCAGGTTCTTGAACCACAGCTCCAGCATGAGCAACGCGTAAATCTGGTGATGATTGCTGCGGCGTCCGCTGTCATGTTCCTGCAGCAGATAGCGCACGAAGTCTGGAGAAACAATTCCGCGGTCGAGGAAGCTCTTGCCCAGCAAACTGTCGTGCACCAGCTGGCGCAGCGGTCCGCGAAACCAGTGATCGATGGGGACACCAAAGCCCATTTTCGGCCGCGTCAACAGCTCCGGAGGCAGGCGATCGCCAAGCGCTTCCAGCAAAATCCGTTTGCCCTTGCCGTTTTGCCACTTCCAACTGGTGGGAATGCGAGTAGCGAATTCGGCGAAGCGGTGGTCCAGCAGCGGACAGCGGACCTCCAGCGAAGCGGCCATGGAGGCGCGATCCACCTTTGCCAAAAAGTCACCAGTAAGCAGATTGGTCGCCTCAAAGTACATCAGTTGGGAGCGGATGTCGGTACCCTCAGGCAGGAAATTGTCAGGTAGCATCTTCTGCAGGAATGCGGCATCGGCCGGCAGCATATACTTCGGGGTCAACATTCTCTTGCGCAGAAAATAAGGAACGTAATTCAGATTGAAATATCGCTCCAGCGCCGTGGGAGAGCCGATGGCATGCAGAAAATTCTTGCCATACGCGGAGTAGGGTAGCGCATCCGCCGTCAAGCGCATCAGCTTGCGCAGCGGTCGCGGCACGCGATCGAGGAAGGCGTACTTCTCCACCAGTCCTAAGATCGGATAGCCGGCAAAGAATTCATCGCCGCCGTCGCCGCTGAGAGCCACCTTGACGTATCGGGCCGTAAACTCTGAGACGATGTAGGTGGGAATCGCCGACGAATCGGCAAAGGGTTCATCGTAATGGCGCACCAACTTGTGGATCAGCGAGAGTGAATCGGGCCGCACCACAATTTCGTGATGCTCGGTTTTATATTTCTTCGCCACCAGCGCCGCATACTTCAGCTCGTTGTAAGCGGCCTCCTCGAAGCCGATGGAAAATGTCTTGACCGGCTCGCGCGACTGCAGGGCCATCGAGGCCACCACTAAGCTCGAATCGATGCCGCCGCTCAGAAACGCTCCCAGGGGCACGTCGGCGATCATGCGGATGCGTACTGCTTCATCGAACAACTCGCGTATCTGTTCGCAGGTCTGGGCTTCGTTGCACCCATTCTGGTTTTCTTCCGAAAAAGGAGGCAGTTTCCAGTAGCGGCCCTGCTTGATCGCGCCATCGACCGAACACTCGAGCCAGCATCCCGGCATCAGTTTGCGAATCGCCTTGAAGGGGCTGTAGGGCTCGGCAATGTAGGTGAACTGGAAATAGAGACGCAGCGCGTCGGTGTCGAGATCGAGCGGAACGCCGGCCATCCGCAGGCATTTCAATTCGCTGGCGAAATAGAAGCCGTTGGGCGTCTGGGCGTAGTAGAGCGGCTTCTTGCCGAAACGGTCGCGAACCAGCAGGACCTTGCGCTTCCGCGAGTCCCAAATGCAATAGGCGAACATCCCCCGTAGCCGATGCAGCCCGTCGGTGCCCTCTTCCTCGTAGAGGTGGACCAGGGTTTCGGTGTCGCTGTTGGTGCGAAAGCGATGGCCTTTGCGGATCAGATCGTCGCGTAGTTCCTGGTAGTTGTAAATCTCTCCATTAAAGACCACCCAGACCGTACCGTCTTCGTTCGCGATCGGCTGATGACCGGTACTGAGGTCAATGATGCTAAGTCGGCGCATTCCAATGCCGCATGGGCCATCGATAAAGATGCCTTCGTCGTCCGGCCCACGGTGCCGGATGAGGTCGCACATGGCCCGCACGTCCGCAATTTGCGCGCTGTTGTCCCGGAGGAGAAATCCAGCAATCCCACACATGGTATTTAGAAATGCTATCACTCCTGCCGCATCGGAGCTAACCGAAACCGAGCGCCGCGATGCCGCGGAATGTGAGTCAATCTGGAATCTCTGCTTTCACCTCCGTTCCAATTCCATGAAATGGTATGCGACAATCAAAGCCACGCCTCGGCGCCTGACGCCTGGGCATGGTCGAGTACATCATGGGGGCCCTTCGGGCATGACTCAACACGCAACAGAAGTTGCTGCCGGCCAGCGTTTCGAGTTCGGTAAGAACTGGGCGTGGTTTCTGCAGACCCTCGATGACGATAAGATCGCCGAAGCGGTCACCTCGCTCCAGAACATGCTGCAGACGGAAAGCCTTGCCGGCCGCAGCTTTCTCGACATCGGGTCCGGCAGCGGCTTGTTCAGCCTGGCGGCGAGGCGCCTGGGGGCCCGGGTCCACTCTTTCGACTATGATCCCAATTCCGTCAACTGCACTGCCGAGTTAAGGCGACGTTACTATCCCGACGACCAGTCGTGGAGGGTCGAAGCTGGCTCGGCTCTCGACGTTGATTATCTCGAATCTCTTGGGCAGTTCGACGTTGTTTATTCATGGGGCGTGCTGCATCATACCGGCCAGATGTGGACGGCGCTGGCCAATACCGCGCCTCTGGTGGCCTCCGGTGGAAAGCTTTTCATCGCAATTTACAATGATCAAGGTACGGCCAGCCGCCGCTGGACCAAAGTAAAGAAGTTTTACAATGAAGCGCCCCGAGGTTTGCGGTTCCTGGCGGTTTGGCCTTCCTTTTGGGTCCTCTATTGGCGACGGCTGGTGAAAGACTTCCTTCGCGGTAGACCGTTTCAAACTATCAGGGATTATGGCAAGAACCAACGCGGCATGTCCTTCTGGCAGGATCTAATCGACTGGGTCGGAGGTTATCCCTTCGAGGTTGCGAAACCGGAGCAGATTTTCGACTTTTACCGGAAGCGTGGCTTCATTCTCACACGGCTGCTAACCAGCGCCGGGACGCCAGGTTGTAACGAATTCGTGTTTGAGAGATCAGCCCTCGGGCATTGCTGATGGTTACGATGGCACCGTGATTCGAAAACTTCTAAAGAACTCCTTATACGGCGTATTTCTGGTAGCTGCGGCGCCTATCGCCGCGCTGTCTGGCTTTGGCCGGGTGAAGCCAATCTACGCATTTTTCGCGCAGTCTTGCGCCACCGTTCCGGGTGGCATTGGCGACTACTTTCGCGTTGCCTATTATCGCTTGACTCTGGCTGAGTGCCACATGTCCAGCCGGATTTCCTTCGGTACTTTTTTTGCTCATCCGGAGGCGCGAGTGGGCGCCAGAGTTTATATCGGCAGCTATTGCATTATGGGAAAGGCGACTATCGGAGAAGGTACCCAGGTCGCCTCTGCCGTGCAGATTCTCAGTGGTCAGCATCAGCACATAAGGGATGCGTCCGGCGCGTTCTATGAAGCAGGCGACTTCAAGAACGTCAGCGTCGGTGCGGATTGCTGGCTGGGCGCGGGAGCTATCGTAATGGCCGATGTGGGTCCGCGTACCACCATAGGCGCGGCGTCGGTCGTTACCCGTCCAATTCCAGCGGACTCGGTCGCGGTGGGCAGCCCGGCTCGTGTCATTAGAGGCGAGGGAGCGGCGCTTCCGGATACCGTATAGTTTGTGAGAAACCGAAAGACCCGTGGGCCGGGTCAACAGCGGCATCCGGTGCCACTCACGCTACGGACGCGACTCGCTAACACAGGCATCGATAATTTCCAACAGCTCATCCGTCCGCTTTGACCACGTAAAATTCGACCGTATATGGTCGTACAGCCTTGCCAGTTGAGACTCGCAGGCTGCCGAATCACGCAATAGGCGAATAATCGCATCTGCCATGTCGCGGGGAGCGTCGGCGACGGCAATCAGATCGCGGGTGTATTCGTCTAGGAACTCGACCGCGACCGAAGTAGCTACCAGATAAGTATGGTTGGCAACCGCTTCCACCACTTTGTTCTTGAATCCGCTGCCAGTCTTTAGCGGCGCAAGATACAACGCACTACAGGCTATCTCATAATTGAGGTCCTCCACATAGCCGGTAATCGCTACATTGTGGCTCGCACGCTCCTTAAGGACCGCGGGAGGATTGGCCCCCGCGAGAACTAGATGGGCACCGGAAATTTGCTCCACGACGAGTGGGAAAACATTGTCGAGAAACCACAACGCAGCGGTGCAGTTCGGGGGGAAATTCATATTACCGGAAAATATCAGCCGGTTTGGAACCTTCTTCGTAGCGTCGAGTTGCGCCGGCAATTTCACTCCATTTAGGATCGTGTAAATCTTTGAACTACTACCAGCGACTCGGGCCAAAGCGCGCCGATCGACCGGCGATACCACAAGGTTCGCTGTACTTCGTCGCGCATAGTATCGGTCCTCGCTAAGTACGGACAGAAAGTATGGTAACGTTCGCAGTAGTTGCTTATATTTGTTTGTATTAAGGGAATGCTGGATTTCGCGCGCCAGGTAGAGAGAGGCACAGTCGCAGAAATCAATCAGGCATGGCCTGTACAACGATAAAGTATCGACCAGAAAGAGCAAGCGCCGGCTGGACACTATAAGAATATCAATGTTGAGCTTCGAAATAGTTTCTTTTACAGATTGTGTCGTCGCATTCTGATACTTACGGAGGACCCAATTTCCTACTCCGGGATGCATCACCCGCGCGGCCAACCAGAATTGCCAACGCTGCGGAAAATAGGACAGCTCGAAAAACTCAGTAATTATGCCCTGTTCTCTTAAGGACGCGAACCAGAGTAGGCTCTCCTCCCGATAGGCTGGGTCGAAATGTGTTGCCAGGTAAACTCGATGTCCACGTAGTAACAATTCACGGGAATAATTGACAAAGCGTATCACCCCGCCGTGATGTAGCCGGGTGGGGTAGTCAAAGTCAACCACCCACAGAAAACTTAGCGATGCGGGCAGCGGAACGCCCTCCTTCTTCTAAGCATCACTGTCTCCAAGTCTAAAACAGCTTGCGGGAACATTCCTGTCGGCGATCTACGTTGAGCAGGCCCACTCTGCTTATAGCCGATCATGCGGAGGGCTGGCAAGCAGCGCCTTCGAGCACATGAACAAGCTATTTTACGCCGGCTGGTAGAATCGACTGGGCGCCAGCGCTCCACGGCTGGCGCGGGCCACCATCCACTTCCTTGAATTACGCGATCGATAACCGACCGCGTGTGGACAAGTTCGTGCCGCGCTGCAGAGGATGGCCCACTGAACCAGGTATGACCACTCCCCCCCCTTCGTTAACGCAGAAAACGGCCACCGGCGTCGCCTGGATCACTTCCTTCCAGATCGCCCGCCAGGTGCTGCAGATCGCCTCCGTTTCGGTGCTGGCACGCCGGATTCCGCCGTCGGCCTACGGATTGGTCGGCATGGCCGTCTTGGTAACCAACCTGCTCGAGACCATCCGGGATATGGGAACCGGAACGGCTTTGGTGCGGGAGCGCGAGATGCCCGACGAGCTCGCCTCCACCGGGTTCTGGCTCAGTTCGATGACGGGCGGGGCGGTGACCCTGCTTCTGGTCCTGATCTCGTGGCCGGCGGCGCGGTTCTTTCATGAGCCGCGCGTCGCCACCATCCTGCAGTTTCTTGCCCTCTCGTTCTTCATGGGCGCGCTCAGTGTCGTGCCCATGGCCCTGTTGAGCCGGGCGATGGAGTTCCGGAAGCTCGCCTTTGCCCAGACGCTCGGCGCCGTCTGCGCAACCGTGGCCGCAATTGCGATTGCACTGGCTGGGGGGCAGGTGTCCGCCCTGGTTGCTGCCAACCTGGTGGCCAGCTTTACCATCATGGTTGCGGTGTGGAAGCTGGCTCCTATCCGGGTACTGGCGGTCTTCCGAGTTCCGGACGCGCGGCGCATCCTGTCATTTGGCTCGCATCTGAGCGGATATTACGTGCTGAACTACTTTTCCAGGAACGCTGACAACGTGCTTGTCGGTCGCTTCCTGGGTAGCACGCCTCTCGGCTTTTACCAGATGGGATACATGCTGATGACCTATCCGCTTACCGGCTTCGGCCAGATGCTGGGCCAAGTGGTCTACCCGGCAATGGCCAAATTCCCCGACGACCATGAGCGCTTCCGGGCGGCTTACTTGCGGACCAGCCGATTGATCGGGCTGATAACGATTCCCGTCATGTTCGGCCTGGCAGTAACCGCCCAGCCCTTCGTTCGCGTCTTTCTGGGGCCGCGATGGCTGCCGGTTGCCGGCCTCCTGCTGGTTTTCGGACCGCTGGGCGCCTTGCAGACGTTGTATGACCCGACCAGTCTGATCTACAACACCCAAGGCCGGACCGACCTTCTCTTTCGCTGGCAGATTTTCGCCAGCCTATGTTATGTGCTGTCCTTTGTGGTCGGCTTGCGGTGGGGAATCATGGGAGTTGCCACCTCGTATGCAATTGTCTGGACGGCCCTGCTGCTTCCTTCGTTGGCAATTCCATTTCGCCTAGTGGGTTTGTCTCTGAAGACCTTTTTCCGCGCGGTGTGGCCTTCACTGTCCTACGGCTTGATGATGGCGGCAGTGGCGGGCAGTTGGCTCTACGGCTTACGGCGCCTCGGCGTTCAGAATGCCGTGGTTCAACTTCTGACTACCGCAGTCGTTGGAGCAGCGTTGTACACGACATTGATGCTGTGGCGAAAACCACCCGTGCTGGCAGAACTGGCGGCGACTCTGGAAGGATCAGGGCGGCCGGCGATTCGTGGCGTAGGCCATTATCTGTCAAGGGCCGCCAATGGAATTCCAAGTGCCGGTTCAGGCAAGGCGGCTAACTCACCGGAAACTTAAACAGTCGTCCCACGAGGCACGGCTTACACACTAGTCGGGGCAAACTGGAGCTTAGGGGCCTGGCCTTGCTTCGCGGATGCCGTGTCCGAATCCACCATCATGCGAACCAGGGCCTTGAAATCCACCTCAGGTTGCCAATTCAAGGCCCGCCGCGCCAGGCTCGCATCGCCGCGCAGATCGTGAATTTCTCCGGTGCGGAACAGCTTGGGATCGACCTCGACGTATTCGTTTACCACGTCGGCGACATTGGCTCCAGCAGGAATGAGATCGAGGCAGCGCAAGACTTCCACCACGAATTCGTACACGCTGTGCGACTCCCCGGTGGCGATCACGTAGTCGTTGGGCTTCTCTTGCTGCAGCATGGCATGCATCGCACGAATGTAGTCGCCGGCGAATCCCCAGT
>PMWW01000057.1 GCA_003165795.1 Acidobacteriaceae bacterium | reverse complement strand
GCGTCTCTCGCCGGTAGCCAGAAGCGACTAGAATCGTCCATGATTTTCGATTTCCTGTAAGCTGGTACGACTTAAGTTGTTGCATCCCGGGAGAATCGAGGTGGCTGGAATCGTGAAAAAGACCCTGCTCCTGCTCCTGTCATTAGCTTTGTTCGCGCCCGCGATGCGGGCCGAAGAGATCACCGTCGCCGCTGCCGCGGACTTGAACTATGCCCTCAAGGACCTGGCCGCACGATTCGAGCACCAGACCGGGAACAAGGTGACCCTATCGTTTGGAGCATCGGGAAACTTCTTCTCGCAGATCCAAAGCGGAGCTCCTTACGACCTCTTCTTTTCGGCGGACATGGACTATCCGAAAAAGCTGGCGGCTGCCGGCCTGGTGGAGAGCGCTTCGCTGCGCGTCTATGCGATTGGCCATCTCGTGCTCTGGGTGCCGAATAGCTCCAATCTCGATCCTCAGAAGCTCAACATGGATTTGCTGCTGCAACCTGCGGTGCAGCGAATCGCCATCGCCAATCCGCAACATGCGCCTTATGGCCGCGCGGCAATGGCGGCGCTCGATCACTTTGCACTGAAAGACAGGGTGGCCAACAAACTGGTCTTGGGCGAAAACATCAGCCAGGCGGCACAGTTCGTACAATCCGGCAATGCCCAGGCCGGACTTATTGCCTTGTCGCTGGCCATGTCTCCGGCCATGAACAATGCCGGCAAGTACTGGGAATTACCCGCCGATTCCTACCCCGAAATGATGCAGGGAGTTGCTATTCTGTCCTCCTCCAAACATAAGTCGGCGGCGCAAGCTTTCATCGATTACATTAGCTCGGCAGAGGGCGCGGCGGTGCTGCAGCAATATGGCTTCCGCGTCCCATCACCGCAATGATCCTGCAAGCACTTACTCTGACGCTGCGATTGGCCGTCACGGTTTCGGTCATTCTGCTTATAGTCGGAATTCCTCTCGCCTACTGGTTGGCGTTTTCCCGTAAGCGCTGGAAATTTCTGGTAGAAGCGGTCGTCTCGCTGCCCATCGTATTGCCTCCTACCGTCCTCGGCTTCTACGTTCTGGTCGCCATCGGACCCCTCAGTCCGGTTGGGCGCTGGTATCAGTCGATGGCGGGGCATGGCTTGGCCTTCACCTTCGGAGGATTAGTGGTCGGATCGGTGCTCTACAGTCTGCCCTTCGCTGTACAGCCGATGGCCACTTCGTTCGCCGCCGTCGATCGCCAGCTGTTGGACGCCTCGGCGCTACTGGGCGCATCGCGCGGGCGCACCTTCTGCCGCGTGGTGTTGCCGCTCGGAATGCCGGGCGTCCTCACCGGATTTGTTCTCAGCTTTGCGCACACGCTGGGCGAGTTCGGCGTGGTGCTCATGATCGGCGGCAACATTCCGGGTACGACCCGCACCATTTCCATCCTCATCTATGACCAGGTGCAAGCGCTCGACTATGCTGCCGCCAATCGCACCGCTCTTCTTCTGCTGGCTCTCTGTTTCGCACTGCTGGCGGTTCTTTATGGCCTGCGCCGCCGCGCTTCGTGGAACCTGTGGGGCTGGCGATGACCAGCCCTGCTGCGCGCGTTTCGCAGGAACTCCTGACCGTAACCATCCAAAAGCGCTTTTCCGGCGAGCGCGAATCGTCGTTCTTACTCGACGTTGAGTTTGTCGCCGCTAAAGGCTTCACTATTTTGTTTGGCGCGTCCGGAGCCGGCAAGACGACTCTGCTCGACTGCATCGCCGGACTGCAATCGCCTGAAAGCGGCAAGATCGCCATCGGAGACTTCGTGCTCTTCGACCCGGCGGCGCGCGTGAATGTTCCGCCGAATCGCCGCTCCGTCGGATACCTCCTGCAGTCGCTTGCACTATTTCCTCACATGACGGTCCAAGAGAACGTGCAATATGGTTTGGCGGCTCTGGACGAGGGGGAACGCGAATCGCGCTGCCGCGTGATACTGGAATCATTCCGGATTGCTGATCTGGCGCGACGACGCCCCGGCGAAATTTCCGGTGGTGAGCGTCAGCGCGTTGCCCTGGCGCGCACGCTGGTAACGCGGCCACGGGTTCTGTTGCTCGATGAGCCACTCACCGCTTTGGATGCCGTGACCCGCTCGCAAATCCTGGACGATCTGCGAGCGTGGAACCACGCGCATGGCATTCCAATTCTCTACGTGACTCATCAGCGCGCGGAAGTGTTCGCGCTGGGCGAGAGGGTCATCGTGCTGGACGCAGGCCGCATCATCGCTCGCGGTTCGCCACATGAAGTTTTGCAGCGTCCCGAGTCGGAGACCGTGGCCCAGTTGGCGGGTTTCGAAAACATCTTCGACTGTTCCTTTGTCGCCGCACATCCCGAGCAGGGAACTATGACCTGTCGCGTCGCCAACTCCACCCTCGATCTCGAGGTTCCGCTGTCCCGGGTGGATACTTCGCAACCGCTGCGCGTGGGAATTCGCGCCGGCGACATTCTGCTAGCATCGTTGCCTCCTCAAGGATTAAGCGCGCGCAACGTTTTTCCGGGAGTCATCTCTTCGCTGGAGCAGCGCGACGTGACGGTAGTCGCCAAGGTAAACTGCGGCGCCGAATTCGAAGTGCATCTCACTCCCGCCGCCCGCGACTCGCTGCAGTTGCAA
Organism: Acidobacteriaceae bacterium; assembly: GCA_003165795.1. Lineage (GTDB taxonomy): Bacteria > Acidobacteriota > Terriglobia > Terriglobales > Acidobacteriaceae > Bog-257. The sequence continues at coordinate 32,335 of PMWW01000057.1, read as the reverse complement.
GTCGGCGGGAAGATTTGGCTGGTGGTGAAAACCTACTCGTGCCAAGTGATGCAAACAGTGGATAGTGGCGGGATTAAAATCCTCATCTTCACAGGTGATCCAACACCGAAGTCGTGTTGTGGGATTACTTGTGTCAGGGCCTGTTTGCGACAGTTATGGGGAAGTCCGGCTGGAGCTTCCTGCACCAAACCACCTGCATAATCGATCCAGCGAGGAAACCGGATTAGCTGCTATCACTGCCTCCTGCGGCAAGGGTCACTGACAAACGAGAAGCGCAGGCGTGAAATTCTGGTGGGCGTCTCAGGACAAGATTCCGGGCCTTTTTTCCGCCCGTTTCCGAATCGCGCTCAAACACACGGCGAGAAATAAGACTTCCGACCTGCCCTGTGCCAAACCCCCGCGCATGCCCGCTTCTTTTTCTGGCTGTCACATTTCTTGAGTTGTATGGCAGGAGGACAAGCCGATGTTCAACAAGGAACGATCTCACAGTTCAATCTTCGGCATGAGCTGGAGTCCGGCGAATGCGACGCTGGCGATTATGCTCACGCTACTGCTTCTCATCTTCCTGTTTTTGTTCATGACCCTCACCGTGCTGCCGGCGCAGGGGCAGACCTATCAGGTGATCTATGCCTTCCAAAACACAGGTGACGGGTCCAACCCGGAGGCCGGCCTAACCATGGATTCAGCCGGAAATCTTTACGGCACAACCAGCCAAAGCGTGAGTCAGCATGGCGCAGGCACGGTGTTCGAACTGTCACCCACGAACAGCGGCTGGGGTTTAACCACTCTGTACAGCTTCCAAGGAGACAGCGATGGCTTGCAGCCATGGGCGAGGGTTGTCTTTGGACCGGATGGCGGTCTGTACGGCACCACTTTGTTGGGTGGGGGTGAGGGCTGTGACGACCAAGGCTGCGGTACGGTTTTCAAGTTGGCGGCGAACCCCCAGGGCGGGTGGACGGAAACGGTACTTTATCGCTTCCTGGGAGGCAGGGACGGATTTTATCCCGATTCGGAGCTTGTTTTCGACGGAGCGGGTAATCTTTACGGCACGACCGACGACGGTTGCGCCAGTAACCTCAAGAACAACGGCACGGTTTTCAAACTGACGCCGACTGATGGCGGCTGGAACAAGACGACGCTTTACCATTTCGGGAACTCGATAAGCTGCTGCTCCTGTCCAATGAGTGGTCTGGCCTTCGACAGCAGCGGGAACCTCTACGGTACGGCGGCTGGCGATGACAATGACTTTACGATGAACTATGGTGGGGTTTACCAGTTAGTGCCCGCTGGACCGGGTTGGAAGGCAAATATCCTCCATACTTTCCTGCGTTCGGGGGATGCACAGTACCCGGTCGCCGGAGTTATCTTCGATGCATCCGGCAACCTGTATGGGGCCACCCTTTGCAGCGATAATTATGACGGCAACGGCAGGATTTATATGCTGTCGCCTTCGAACGGCGGTTGGATCTACACCGAGCTGTACGACTTACCCAACGGAGGAGTGTGCTTCGGAGGGCCGGAGGAGAACTTAGTGCTGGACGGGGCCGGCAACCTCTACGGAGCTGCTCACAGCGGCAGGGGGGCGATGGGTGAACTCTTCGAATTGTCCCGCAACGGCAGCACCTGGGTGTACACCGTGCTTCACGATTTCGGCGGTTCCGAGGGCGCTCGGCCGAGGAGTAACCTTATCTTCGACAGGCAGGGCAACCTTTACGGTACGGCATCGGCCGGCGGCGACAGCCAAGGATGTTTTAGCTGGGGTTGTGGCGTCGTCTTTGAGATCACGCCCTAACTGAATTGCCACGGCTCATCAATGGCCCGGCAGCCCAGCTCGGCAACGCGGAAACTGACTCCCCCAAGTTAAGGCGAGATTACTGCCGCAAAATCGCCATCTCGCAAGTGATCCAGTTGACTCCTCTTCATATTCACTAATCCCAAACCCCCGCCTCTAGTCCACTCCTCACATTGCCAGGTGACCCGGCTCACTGCTTCCCGGTACACAAAGTTCATACTAGAAGTATTCGTGGCTGCCCTCAGCCCGGCGTGAAAATCACGCACGCGTCAGCGAACACCGCGGCCTCCGTCCTGACAACGAATGCCGCGGTAATCGCAGGTTGGCAGCACGTCGAATCGGAGTGTGAGAGTATGCCGACCGTCATAGAACCAAGAACCAACAAAGAGTCCAAGCCGCAACTGGTTCCGCCCGCTTCGAATGAGCCCGAGCTCTTTGCCGCCGAAATTGCGATGGAGAAAAACTCCAACTTTTTCCCGCTGATACTGATTGCCGGGCTGGTGCTGGTGGTTGGCGGCACCATCTATTACTTTGTGAAGAGCGCGCGCGATGTGCTGACCATCCCCGTCGCCACCACGACCGTCAACCAAGTCCTGAAATCTCAGGCTCCAGCGACCATTCGCTTCAGCACCGGAAACGTGACATCGAGCGTCAACGAGAAGCCGCAGGATCCCCACTACAAACTGCTGGCCAAGGCTGGCATCGTGACCACCAAAGCCAAGGGCGCAACCGCGCTCACCGTTACCTTGACGGATGCGGGAGCGAAATTGTTGGGCACCATCGACGGCGTGCAGAAGACCAGGAATCCCGACGGCCCTACTACCTACTTGGTTCCACTGGCAGTGCGCACACTGGTTTCGGTGGACAAGATCACCATGATCAAGCCGCATCTGGCCCAGGTTGACTACACCTGGAAGTGGACGCCCAATCGTTTAGGTAACCAGTTCGAAGCGTCCGGCAGCCTGGTCAAGAGCTTCAGCACCTGGGACCGCGCCACGTTGATCAAAACTTACGGGGTTGATTTCTACAATGCCGGGCCCACCAAAGTCAGCCTGGTAGTGGCGGAAGCGGATAACGGCACCTGGAAGCCGTACGTGGAATAGATTTTTTTGGCAATGACTGTCGTCGTCTCCACTGGGCGAGGGAGGGGTTTGGGCCTCTCCTTTGCTTTTTCTTTTTCGAGGTTTGGATAACGTATTCCAGGGAAGTATGGAGGTTGGGCTATGCTCAGCGGTCTAGCCGAAGCAATCGCACTCAAGAATAATCCTGTGGCTCTGATCTGGTCCGACGCTGCCCCTACCGGCGCCATGCACTTCAAGTCAGGACGGTGGGGTTGCGTTGCGAGCCTGTTTGGCAGCGTCGCAAAGACGGGCCGAACTGCCGTTCTTGACAGGGACACCTATGGTTGCTGGGGCGGTGGTGTAGGGCTCGGATTTGGAAACTGCTATGAGAAATTTCCCGGCGGTTTTTCTGGCTTCTGTGGATTTCTGGCCGATGGCAACAGCAATACCGAAACCGGCCGACAGATTGGCGAAGGCCTCGCACAATCGGGGGCGAAAGAACTTGCCGACGACTTCCTTAATGGTGAGCGCTATATGGCCTCGGCGGAGGCCACGCAACGCTTCGTACAAGCTCTTCCCATGGTTGATATAGCTGCACCCTATGTCGTGTTAAAGCCGCTGAGCGCCGTCGATCCGGAAGTTGATAACGTAAAGAATGTAACGTTTTTCGTAGAACCCGACGCGCTGTCGGCGCTTGTGATCCTCGTGAATCGCTCCCATCCGGAGCGCGAGAACGTCGGCATTCCCTATGCAGCCGGCTGCCAGGTGCTCGGCATTCTCGCTTATAAAGAACTAGCCAGTGAACATCCGCGCGCATTAGTCGGATTGACGGACTTGTCCGCGCGACAGAGGGTTCGCGGTTCACTTGGCCGAAGTGTTATGTCGTTCACCATCCCCTGGCCTATGTTCTTGGGGATCGAGCAACAAGTCGATAGCAGCTTCTTGCAGCGAAATACGTGGCAGTCATTGCTTCAGTAAGATCGTGAGAGCCAGCGACGGTCATCAGTAGCGCACAAACGTCAGCCACAACAGCCCGATAGCCAGGGTGATCAGCGTAACCGGAACGCCAATCCTCATGTATTCGAGGAAGCCGATGGGCGTTTCGCTGCGGGCTTTCTCGACCACAATGATGTTGGCAACCGAGCCGGTGATGGTGAGATTGCCGGCGAGCGTGCTAGTCATGGCCAGCATTAGCCACCCAGCGTGCGGATTTTGAAACTGTGTAATGAGGCCTTTCAACAGCATCACGGCGGGGACGTTGCTTACGACGTTCGACAGCAGGGTGACCACCGCCGCGAAAATCAAGTGGTTCCGCAGGTTCAGCCGTTCCGCGACGCCCAACAGCTGCTGCGTGATCCCGGCCTGTTCGGCGCCTCCAAGGATGAGGAACAGTCCCAGAAACAACATCAGCAACGACCAGTCCACGTCTTCGTAGATCGCTTTTGGCGGGTGATGGCACTGCATCAGCAACAGCGCCCCTCCGGCAGCGGCAACCAGGGGCGGGGGAAATCCCAGGAGAAATCCCAGCAATACCGCAAGGGTGACGGTCACCGGCCACGCCGGATGCATTTCCGGATCGCGGAGTTCGCGAGTCATCTTGGGCACTGGGTTAAGCTGCGGCGGTAAGGTCATTGCGCCGTTGCGCAGATGAATCCAGTGCAGCAGCGCCCAATCGACGAACAGGCCAACGAATGCCACCGGCCCAAGATGGCCGAGGAAGTCACGATACGAAATCCCCGAGATCGATCCGATCAGAATGTTTTGTGGATTGCCGGTGATGGTCGCTGTGCTGCCAATGTTCGACGCCGTTGCCAGTCCCAGTAGATAGGGAAGCGGTCGCAAGCCCATGCGCTGGCAAAGCCCGAGAATCAGCGGCGCCATCACCAGGCAGACGATGTCGTTGACCAGGAATGCTGACAGCATTCCGCTGACGAAAATCACCCCCGGCAGCAACTGCTGCGGGCTCAAGTGCTCGATTGCCAGCCCGGTGATCCACTCGAAGAATCCAGAGAGGTGCAAGGTGGCGACGATCAACATCATCGAGAAGAGCAGGACCAGCGTGGCGAAATCGATGCTGGCGATGGCCTGCTTGGGCGCGAGTCCGCCGAAGACAAACATGAGGACAGCGCCAATCACCGCCATCGCGGGGCGATCGATCTTCGTACCGGGAAGCCTGCCAATGGCGAAGACCAGGTAGCTTGCCAGAAAAATCGCCCAGGCGACAACGATATGCCAGTGCGAAAGTGTTTGCCCCATCGCTGAACTCATTGCCGCCGCTTCCTCATTTGCTCACCGCCATCCGCGGGAATGGACAGGGCATTCCGGGTGGGTGCGCCGAATGTGGGAAGCAGAAAAACGGCAGCGGTCTCCATTGACAATTTTGCCTCCAACGATCACTCTCAACCCCAGCCCTGCTTGGATAGGAGACTGCCGTGACTGGTTGCGCGCCGATCGTCACCCTTGCACTGTTGTGGCTTTCGATGGGCATAACCGCCGAGGCCCTGCAGACAGCGCCCTCGGCCTGGTCGAAGGTTTCGTCGGCAACCGTCACGGTCACCGGTCAAGATAACGGCCAAGATGTCGATCTTACAACTGGCGGCATCTTGATTGTGAAACTGAAGAGCAATCCGTCGACTGGCTATAGTTGGACGGTAAGTGGAGATCCTTCTCCCTTGCGGCTGGAGAAGACAACTTACGTGAAGAATTCGCAGTCGTCAAAAGCTGTGGGCGCGCCGGGAATGCAGGTCTTGCGATTCGGTGTCAGTTCCTCCGGCATGGCTACGTTGACCGTGGTATATCGCCGGTCCTGGGAATACAATGTGCCGCCTGCTAAGACTTTCAGGGTTAGAGTGAATGTCCGCTAGCGCGGAGCCCAGAAGATCGGATGGTCGATTGCCGCGAGAGCGTCACGGCGCCTTGACCCCTTCTGAGGGGCCGGTCGGGCAGGCTGATGGACCACCAGATCCGGGCCTGTATTCGATAAGTTGTAGAAGGTGAGGGTTGCGGTGGGGCGGCGGCAAGCGTAAGTCCATAAGAACGGCCCATTTGGGGACCATTCGGCAGGCGCTCCCAATAATGTTTGCAAGTCACAAGCGGGTGTGACTTTGGTCGTTGCCAGGGGCCGGAGAAGAGTTAGAATAGAACTTGGAATTGAAAATGATTTTCAACTTCATATTCGGCCGCCGTAAAAAGCAGCCCCCAACCGGGGCCAGCGCTCTGGCTGATCTGCGCGTCGGCGAAAGCGCCATCCTTTCCGACCTTGAGTTGGCTCCTCCGGTTGCCGAACATCTGATGAACCTGGGTTTCGTTCCCGGTCTGGAAGTCCAGGTCCTGCGCAGCGGGCCGGGGGGCGATCCTCGGGTATACCGGGTCGACGGCACCGAAGTCGCCATGCGCCGCGATCTCACCCGCCACATCCGCATCGAACTGATCGGGGCCCCCGCTTTTGGAGACTGATGCATGGGCGCACCGACGGTGAGCTGTCATGCGGTGGCCCCACCCCGGGACGAATCGCTGGGCGCTTCTTATCGCACGATTGCGGTTGTCGGTCCTCCTAACTCCGGCAAGACCACGCTCTTTAATCGCCTCACCAAGCTGCGCCAGAAGGTGGGAAATTTTCCCGGCGTAACCGTCGAACACCATACCGGCTATGTGCGCGACCGGGACGGCAAAGAAGTCGCGCTCATCGATCTGCCAGGAGTCTACAGTCTGACTCCGAAGTCGGAAGACGAGAAGGTTGCGATCGATGTCTTGACCGGCCAAATGCCGGGGACCCCCCGCCCCGATGCCGTCATCCTGGTGCTGAACTCCACCAACCTGCACAGCCATCTGGTATTGGCCGCGCGCGTGATCGCGCTCGGCATTCCCACGCTGGTGCTGTTAAACATGGCGGATGAGTTGCGCAAGCAGGGCGGCCAGGTCGATGTGCTGGCCCTGGCTCGCGAGTTGGGAACCCCGGTCGCGTTGGTCAGCGCCACCACGGGTGAAGGCGTTGTCGCGGTGCAGAATTTTCTATCCTCGGCCACCGCCGGGCCGGAGCCACTGGAACTTCCCGTGGTGGGCAGCACGCGCGGCTATCGCGAGTGGGCCGTGCGCGTGGGGACCAATGCGAACTATCGCCGTCCGGCGGCCCCCATATGGACGCAGCGGCTTGATTCCATCTTCTTGCACCGCACCTGGGGACCGATCGTTTTCGCCGTGGTGGTGATCGGCGTGTTTCAGACGATTTTCGCCGTGGGCCAGCCGCTCTCCAATCTGCTGCAGAAATTTCTCGACGTCACCGGCGCCCAGCTGGGCAATCATTTGCCGGCCGGCATGTTCCAGTCGCTTATCGTGAATGGCGTCTGGAAGGGCACGGGATCGGTACTGGTATTTCTTCCGCAGATCTTGCTGTTGTTCCTGGTAATCGGGATTCTGGAGGACTCGGGATACCTTTCGCGGGCGGCGGTGATTGCCGACAAGACCATGTCGCGGGCGGGGCTGAATGGCAAAAGTTTCATTCCGTTGCTATCGGCGTATGCCTGTGCGGTGCCTGCCATCATGGCGACGCGCACCATCGAAAATAAACGCGACCGTATTGCGACCATCCTGATCGCGCCGTTCATGACCTGCTCGGCCCGGCTGCCGGTGTACACCATGGTGATCGCGGCCTTCCTGCCGGACCGTCCCGTGCTGGGCGTCTTTCTTGGTACCCGGGCACTGGCCATGCTGGGGCTGTATGTGCTCGGCTTCTTGATGGCGGTAGCGACGGCCCGGATGCTGAAGTCAACCGTCCTGAAAAGCAAGGATGCGCCCTTCATTCTGGAGATGCCGCCCTATCGCTGGCCCACGCTGTCGTCGCTGGGACTGCGTCTGGTGGATCGCGGCAAGGCCTTCCTCTACCGCGCCGGAACCGTGATTATGTTGGTCTCGTTGCTGCTCTGGGCAGCTACTAATTTCCCCATGCATCATGGCCAGCCGCCGGCGGTGCAGGACAGCGTGGTGGCAACAGTGGGACACGCGATCGAACCGGTCATTCGTCCCCTGGGCTTTGACTGGAAGATCGGCGTCGGACTGATCACCTCGATGGCCGCGCGCGAGGTAATCATTTCCACCCTGGGTACGCTGCATGGGGTCGATGCTCAGAGTCATGCCACCGATCTGCAAGCCGCGTTGCGGCAGGAACTCACGCCTGCCGGGGCGGTGGCGCTGCTGGTCTTCTTCGCTTTCGCCATGCAGTGCATGTCAACCGTTGCCGTCGTGCGTCGCGAAACCAACGGCTGGAAGTGGCCCATTCTGCAGTTCTCCTACATGACCGTCGCCGCCTATATTGCCGCCTTCGCCGCTTACAACATCGTCGGACACTTCGTGCGATAAGATTGGTTCAGGAGGAAAGCGTGGGCACCGATCTAGCGCGAGAACGCCAGCAGGCTCATGACCTGTTAGACAAACTTCCCCCCGAGAAGCTGAATGCGGTGCTCAACCTGCTTGAAGTAATGGTCGAGCCGCTGGAACAATCTCTGGCATCCGCGCCTGTGGACGAGGAAGAAATCACCGCTGGGACCGAGGAGGCATTGCGGCGCGCGCGCGTGTCGCTGGCTAACGGGAAAGGCATCCCACACTCCGACATGTTACGCGAGTTCGGCTTGACGAAATGAGGGGTGGTCCCTCTTGTCAGCACCTTGCAGCCGTCCGGTCGCCCGAAGCTCGGTCTGAACTCAGGGCAATCGACCGCGAAGCCGCAATGCAGATTCTTTCCTGTCTTGACCGCTATCTGACTACCCGCACCGGTGATGTGAAGAAGCTGAAGCCTCCGCTATTGGCGTTTCGACTCCGGTGTGGTGATTACAGGATTTTCTTTGACCACAGTGGCGAGAATGCGATCAATGTCCTCAGTGTCCGGAACCGTCGGGATGCCTACCGTTGATTCAACGGTTGCGCAATAGGCGTTTCCGGTCTGCGCGATCGAGAGTAAAATTCTGGAATCGGGGATTTCGGTATGGCAACTGTACAGATCTCGTTGGAAGAATACCTGCGAAGCAGTTATCACCCGGATTGTGATTATGTCGACGGCGAGGTGCAGGAGCGGAATTTGGGCGAATTCGATCATGCGGCAGTTCAAATGTTCCTTGGCAATTGGTTTTTCCAGCATCGCGAGGACTGGCAGCTACACGTCTTGCCCGAGATGCGGATCCGAGTATCGGCCGCGCGCGTGAGAATTGCGGATCTGTGTTTGGTATTGCGAAGTCAGCCGGTGGAGCAGGTACTCACCATTCCTCCACTGGCCGTTATCGAGATTCTCTCTCCGGAAGATCGCATCTCGCGCTATGCACAACGGCTGGCCGACTACCGTCAGATGGGCATTTCAAACATATGGGTTGTCGATCCTGCTAACCGCGTGGGATACGACTGCAGCACAACAGCCTGGCTGCCGGTCGAGGAGTTTCGTGTAGCCGGTTCCGCGATATCGTTTAGACTCACCGATCTGTGGAGCGAATTAGAAGCCAACCGTTGAAAGCTCAGAACACCGTGAATTAGCCGGCAAGTTCCTTCACCAGTTTCGGCAAGACTTCGCCCGCCTTGCCTAGCAGCACCTCGTCGAAAAATGGGCGGTTGGCCGGCTCTTCCGGACCGATATAAATAGCTCGTGCGCGATTGATTCGTGCCATGCGCACAAAGCTGGCCGCCGGCTCGACCACCCCCGAAGTCCCCACCGTGAGCAGCACGGTACAGATTCGCAGTTGTTCGAAGATACGATCCATAGAAAACGGGACCTCCCCAAACCAGCAGATGTGGGGCCGCAGCAACGCTCCGCACTGCGGGCAGGTCGGAATCTCCGCCCGCGACAGGTAGGCCCGATCATCCTCAAAGGGTTTGGTGCGGCAAGTCTCGCGCGAGCAGCGGGTCTGCATCAGGCGCCCGTGCATGTGCACAATGCGTTTTGAACCCGCCTGTTCGTGCAGCGAGTCGACGTTTTGGGTGCACAGGAAGAAGCGTTCGCCCAGATGCCGCTCCAGCTCCACCAATGCAAAATGCGCCGGATTGGCGGACACGGTGGCGTGCCGCTTACGGCGTTCGGAGTAAAACTGCCATACCATTTCCGGATTAGCGCGAAACGCTTCGGGAGTGGCCACATCTTGCACGTGGTGGCCCCGCCAAAGTCCATCGGCGCCGCGAAAGGTGGGGAGTCCGCTCTCGGCACTGATTCCGGCTCCGGTCAGTACGAACACTCGGTCCTGTGCCGACAACGGCTGGATCATGAAATCGGCTGCGCGTGCGGCCGCGGCCGGCAGTGCGGGAAGTGTCGCGGCTCGCACGGCTCTCCTCTCTAAAATACTCAGACACTATATACTGAATGGTTCGGTTGCCGCCGTTGGTGCTGCTGTGACGGTGGCCGCATCTGTCCGGTCAGTAGGGAATCTATAACTACTAAGGGTTGTTTAGCAAAGGCCTGGCCCGTCCGAACCGACGGGAGCCACGGCCAGGGAGCCACTTATCCTTGTCCACCGTAATGATGAACGTTGACAGCGAGAAGCTGGAACGGGTGATGGACGCGTTCCGCCGCTGGGGTTATCTGCAAGCCAATCTCGACCCGCTAGGGCACTTCGCACCCCTGCCTCATCCTGAGCTGGACAGTCCCGGCGAAGCGGCCGATGCCGCCCGGCGCATTTACAGCGGCAGCATCGGTGTCGAGTTCATGCACATCCCCGATCCGGAGCGCCGTCAGTGGATCCAAGAGCGGATGGAAGCCGAGCAGCAGGAGCCGGTCGACCGCACTCGCATTCTTGATCAACTGGTTCGCGCCGATGTCTTCGAGCAGACCATTCATTCGCGCTACATTGGGACCAAGCGCTACTCGTTGGAAGGCAACACGGCCTTAATTCCGCTGCTGGACGAGGTCCTCAACTCAGCTTCGAAAAAAGGGGCGGAGCAGGCCGTACTGGGCATGAGCCATCGCGGACGCCTGAACGTCATCCTCAACATTGTGAGCCGCCCGGCGGCGGAAATTTTTGCCGGCTTTGAAGATGTCGATCCCCGCAGCGTGCTGGGAGGCGGCGATGTCAAGTACCACATCGGCGCAACCGGAGTTTACACAGGAACTAGCGGGCACCCAGTCCGCATCCACCTGGTCTCTAATCCCAGCCATCTGGAGGCGGTGGATCCAGTAGCGCTAGGCCGTGCCCGGGCCAAACAAACGCGGCTGGGACGCGACGGAAAAACCAGAGTTCTGCCCGTCTTGATGCACGGCGACGCTGCCTTTGCCGGGCAGGGCATTACTGCCGAAACCCTGAACCTGGCCAACCTTCGCGGTTACAACGTTGGCGGGACGGTGCACATCATCGTCAACAATCTCATCGGCTTTACCACCAATCCCAGCGATGCCTATTCCAGCCGCTTTTCCTCCGACCTCGCTAAGCGGCTGCCCATCCCCATTTTCCACGTCAACGGGGAAGATCCAGATGCGGTGATTCGCGCCGGCCGGATGGCTTTCGACTATCGCTACGATTTCGGTACGGATGTAGTGGTCGATCTCATCGGCTTCCGGCGGCACGGTCACTCGGAAGTCGACGATCCCACCATCACCCAGCCCATTTTGTATCGCAAGATCAAAGACCATCCTGTGCTCTACCAGATCTACGCCAAGAACGTAGACCTGGACCCGCAGCCATACGTGGGGAAGTTCCAGGCCGAGCTTGATGCCGCGGAGAAGGCTGGTAAGAGCATGCTCAGGAAACCGCCGATGCGACTGCTACCCAGCTATTGGGCGCCGTTTCACGGTGGGCCTTACAAGCCTGCGGATGAGGTTGACACCGGACTGCCGGCCGCGCGGCTAGAGGAAATCACCGATGGCTTGGTAAAGTACCCCGAAGATTTCCATATTCATCCCAAGGTGCAGAAGCTGCTGGAGCAGCGCCGCGAGATGGGCTATGGAAAACGTCCGCTGGATTTCGGAATGGCCGAAGCTCTTGCCCTGGGATCGCTGGCTCTAGATGGGGTCCCGGTCCGGTTTAGCGGACAGGACACCCGGCGTGGCACCTTTAATCAGCGGCATTCGGTCCTCATCGACATCATCGATGAGAAGGAGTACGTACCGCTGTGTCACCTTGCTCCGGGTCAGGCGCGAGTCGAAATCTACAACTCCGAACTATCGGAAGCCGCCGTCATGGGCTTCGAGTATGGCTTTGCCCGCGACTATCCCGAAGCGCTGGTGGCCTGGGAAGCGCAGTTCGGCGACTTCGCCAACGGCGCGCAGATCATCATCGATCAATTTATCGTCGCCGGTGAAGACAAGTGGGACCTTCTGACCGGGCTGGTGCTGCTGTTGCCGCACGGTCATGAAGGCCAGGGACCGGAGCACTCCAGCGGACGCATCGAGCGCTATCTGCAACTTTGCGCCCGCGACAACATGCAGGTCTGCCAGCCTTCAACTGCCGGACAGTACTTCCATTTGCTGCGGCGGCAAGCATTGCGTAAATGGCGCAAACCGCTCATCTGTTTCACACCTAAAAGCATGTTGCGCCATCCCGAAGCGCTGTCGCCCATTGCGGAACTGGAGCGCCCACGCTACCTGAATGTTATTGCCGATGAATCGGCGCTAGAGGCCAAGCGCGTGCTGCTGTGCACCGGCAAGATCGGGCAGGAATTGCGGATCGAACGCCGGAAGCTGAAGATGTCTGGGCCGGCGATTGTTTCGCTGGAGCAGATGTATCCCTTCCCGGAGACGGATCTCACCGATATCCTGGGCCGCTACAAGAACGCCACGGAATATCTCTGGATACAAGAGGAGCCGGCCAATATGGGGGCGCTCTCGTTCGTCACCCCGCGGCTGAAGAAAATTCTGGGCTCCAGAGTGCGCAGCATTAAGCGCGCCGCCAATTCCACTCCGGCAACCGGCTCCGCCAAGGCGCATGCGCTGGAGCAGAAGACACTAATTACGCTGGCGCTGGGTAAGGGAGAGTAGGCCGTCGCGCAGGCGACCCAGAAAGATCGCGCGCAAGGTCCAACCCTGCGGATGACCGTCAGTGAGGCAGGCCGTGTTCGTCGTATCCCAGGATTTCGTCCGCCGGCCGATCGTCCAGATCCGGAAGATCGTCGACGCGGCTGAGGACATTCTCCAACTTTTCAGTCGTGATTTTTGTCTCCGCTATAATCGCTCGGCCTGTTTCGTAAAGGTCGTTCCACTCGTTCACCCCGACAAAATTATAACTTTCCACGCGGTCCCTTGCTCACAGCATCTTCAAGAACGCCCGGGCTTTCTCCAGCTCGGGAAAGAGCTTTTCTTCGGCCTGGAACTCCGGGCCGTGGACACAGCGGCGGCTGCCTCGCAGCTTCACCGGGTGCTTGAGGTGCAGCATCTCGTGATAAACGATGTACTCCACGGCGTAACCGGGAACTAGCTGCTGATCGAAGACGCGGCTGACCACGATGGCATTGTGCGCGGGATCATAATGCGCCAGGCTGTGGCGCGCGTAGGAACGGCTCCACGTCATGCGCGGACGCGCCAGCAGTCCATAAAAGAACCGCCGGTTGAGTTCCTCGAAAACCTGGTCGAGGTCGTAGACCTGTCCTCGTGCAGAGTCAATCCGTTTCCGGCCGCGCATCTGCCGCACCAGTTGCGCCCTGGCGCTCATATCGTGGCTCGACACATACCGGCGATAGCGCGTGGAGTGCAAGCTCTGAATCGGCTTGCGATAGATTTTGGCCAGCAGGATGTGGGCGATGGCCGCGATCACGCCCTCGGGCGCGCCTTCCAGCAGATCGGAGATACGCACGTGGACCACGGCCTCGCGCAACCGGATGGTGTTGTTCACATTGGCGAAGGGATAGAATTCCACGCGAAATTCCGGCATGGGAGCGCGTGGCCGCAGGTCGCGATACGTCGCTTGAAATAGGTGGTGCAGATTCTCCCGCAAGATGTAATTAACCTACCACGGCGGACGTCGTTCAACGGCGGAGAGCTACTCCGGCATTAACGGAGAAGGTACGGGCAAGTGACTTAAGTATCGATGCTATTGAATTCCGCTCGCAGCTTTGCTAATGTCTTTCGAGTAGTTTTGCTGGTGCAACAAATACAACTGGGAAAGGCCGCCACAGGGGGAAAACTTGGCGGCCTTTTGTGTTTCGCCCGGTAGCCTCAGTCGGGCCGCTCCGAATAGATTTTGGTCAGCTTCTTTTGTTTCGCCAGTTCGTTCTGTTCCTTCAGTTCGTCACGGGCATCGTCGCCGCTGTCGCTAACGGCATCGGTGGCGTTGGCCAGAACGAAAGAATACTGGTCCAGCTCTTCCGGCGGAGACTGTTCCTTCAAGCGGCGTAGTTTCAGTTGCCACTCGCTGCTGGCCTCCAGCAGCAGCATCAGACCCTTGCGCATGTCTGCCTTGTGCGACGCGTACATGTCCACATTATCGTCAATCTCATCCAGCAGAGAAGAGAAGTCTTCCAGCAAGTCGTGGATCTGCATGGGACGGTCTTTGGCGCTCTTGCCGTCGGCCCGTAATTGATCGATGGCGGCCATGCGGGCGCGCGCGAACTTCACCATCAACTCGATCCGCTTGTCCGGCCAATCCGCCGACTCGCGCATCTCGTCGATTTCTTTTTCGTTCAGCGGATCGCGCTTCTGGGCTGCCCCGTAGGGGACGCAGGTGCCCAGTAGCAGAGCGAGCCACATCACGCATTGCATCCGGCGCAGCATCACGACTTTCCTTTGGGCTCGGCTTGTGGTCCCCACATCTTCACCAGCAGATCGGAGCGGGTCTGCTCGATTTCATCCACCGCCTGGCGTAGCGGTGGCCGATCTTCGAAAGCCAACGACTCTCCCACGTCATGCATCCGTTCGGCCAGCTTGCGCAGTTTGATTTCGGTTTCCTTCAATTGTTTGCCGGAAGATGCGGCTGCATCCGCCCCTTTGCGCGCGTAATCGACGGCTTCGCGCACTTCAGCTTGCGCTTTGTCCACCTGACCATCCGTAAAGAGAGCATTGGCGTCCTCCAGTTGGCGGCGAGCATATTCCAGGCAAAGCTTGGCCTGTTCGCCTCCATGTGCGCCGTTGGCACGCGCTTTCAGTTCCGATGCGGTCTCGTTGGCGGCCAGCGCCAGACTCGTTAGCACCAACACAATCGCCGTACATCGAAGCTGGGAGCGCATGTTATTTCTTGACCCGGTATTTGTCCGCGTGTTGAGGATCGAGCGCAATTAATCGGTGGCGTGCCTGCCATTCCTGGTCCGGAAATTTGCCCTCGTCCACGGCCAGGAAGCGCTGATAATTCTCCACCGCCGGCGGTATGGCTTTCAAGTGGTCGAAGGTCGTCGCCCGCAAGAAGTAGGTCGCCGGCATTTCGGGCAGGTATTTCGCCCGGATGTCTAAGGCCTGCAACGCCAGCGGATACTGCTTATTCTCCGCGGCCACGATGGCGAGATTGCTATACGCCTCGGCCAAGTCAGGTTTCAATTTCACCGTCATCAGCAGCTCCTGCTGCGACTCCAGATATTTTTTCTCGTACATCAGCAGCGATCCCAGAGCGAAGTGCACCTCAGGGTCCTGCGGCAGCTTTAGCATGGCAAGCCGAAACTGCCGCTCCGCCTCCGCGTTCTTGTTCGCCTTCACATATAGCGTACCCAGCTCCAGCGCCGCATGGGGATCGCCGGGATTAGCCTGTAGCCCGGCTTGCAATTCCTGGGCCGCCTCATCGTTCTTGCCCTCAGCCGCCAGCACCCGCCCCAATCGCAGGCGCGCATTGTTGTTCTGGGGATCGGCCGCCAGCAGCTGGCGCAGCATCGACTCGGCATCCGCATATTTTTTTTGGGCGACATAAAGGTTCACTAACCCGCTCAGAGCCTCCCGCGATTTGGGGTCGATTTCCGAAGCCGCCCGATATTCGCGCGTAGCTCCGTCCAGATTGTTCTGCTTCTGCAAGAGTCTTGCCGCATACAGATGCGGCTCGGGATCTTTGGGATTGAGCTTGGCCGCTTCCGTATAAGCAGCCAGGGCCTGCTGTGGATCGGTACTCTCCTCGACTCGTCCCAGCGCCTGCCAATCTCGTGCCAACGCTTCCTGGGGATTCGCCGTCGGCTGTAATTGCGCCGCCGCCTTCAGGTATTTCGCCGCCTCTGCGTTATCGCCCTGCTTCGCCAGCAGCAGTCCAAGATTCATGTTCGACTCGAACACATCCGGCTTGGCCGCGACCGCCTTGCGATAGGCGTCGATTGCTTCGGCACTCCGTTGCGTCGCGTTGTAAACGTATCCCAAGTCGAACCACGCGCGATAGTCGTTGGGCTTGGCCGTTACTGCCTTTTGTAGCAGCGTTTCGGCACTAGCCAGATCGTTGTGCTGCATCGCGGTTTCAGCCTGGTCAACTTCAGGTGAGCTGCTATCGTCAGGAACCGTTTCTGCGACGCGATGATGACGGATGGTGGGCTTGCTTTCCTGAGCACTGAGACAGATCGCAGCTACAGCCGCCACTAGGAGCCACGCCGGACATCGACGGAGCTTCATAGGCTTACTCGTCGCCGTTGCGCAGCAAGACGTGCGCCAGCCACTGACCAGTGTACGAGTTCGGCTCATCGGCAATTGCTTCCGGCGGTCCCACGGCCACAACCTGTCCTCCGCGTGCTCCGCCTTCAGGACCAAGATCGATCACCCAGTCCGCCATCTTGATTACGTCAAGATTATGCTCGATGACCACGATCGATCCACCAGCTTCGATTAGACGGCGGAAAGCGGCTAACAGCTTACTAACGTCGTCAAAATGCAATCCGGTAGTCGGCTCGTCGAAGATGTAGAGCATGCGCGGCTGCCGCTTGTTCTGTTCGCTGCGCGGCTTGCCGATGTCTCGCAGCCTGGGCTGCAAGTGTGCTGCCAGCTTCATGCGCTGTGCTTCGCCGCCCGACAGGGTCGTCGCCGACTGGCCCAGTCGCAGATAGCCCAGACCTACCTCCTCCAGCACGCGCATTTTTTCCACGATCTTGGGCACGCCGGAAAAGAAGTGCAGGGCCTCCTTCACCGTTAGGTTGAGCACGTCGTGAATGTCCCTGCCGTGATAGCGGATCTCAAGCACTTCAGGCTTGTACCGCGTCCCGTTGCAGTCTTCACAGACAAGCTCCACATCGGCCAGAAATTGCATTTCCACCGTGACCGTGCCGTCGCCCTGGCAGCCCTCACAGCGTCCGCCCGGAATGTTGAAGGAAAAATGTCCCGCGGCATAGCCGCGTTTCTGACTTTCAGCCAGCGAAGCAAACAACTCGCGGATAGCGTCGAACGCCTTGATGTAGGTCACCGGGTTCGAACGCGGAGTGCGTCCGATGGGCGATTGATCAACCAGCACCACCTCGTCGATCCACTCTGCTCCTTCCACGCGATCGGCTTCTGCCTGCGGCCCTCCGGTGACCTGTCCCTTCTCCGCGGCCAGCGCGTTGTAAAGCACATCGTGCACCAGCGTGGATTTTCCCGAGCCCGACACTCCGGTGATGCAGACCAGCATACCCAAGGGAATCGCGACATCTACCTTCTTTAGATTGTGGGCGCGAGCGCCGATCAACTTGATCTTCCGCCCCGTGCCGGTTCGCCGTGCGGCTGGCAGTTGAATGCGCAACTCTCCGCTGAGATAACGGCCGGTGAGAGAAGCTGGATTGTGCAGAATCTCGTCGTAGGTTCCGCTGGCGATCATGCGGCCACCGTTCTCGCCCGCTCCCGGTCCCAGATCGAGGATGCGGTCCGCCGAACGCATGATGTCGGCGTCGTGCTCCACCACCAGAATCGTGTTTCCCAGGTTGCGCAGGTCCTGCAGAATTTTGATGAGGCGGTCGGTGTCACGGTGGTGCAATCCAATTGAGGGCTCGTCGAGCACATACAGCGTTCCCACCAAGCGCGATCCCAGCGACGTCGCCAACTGAATGCGCTGCGCCTCTCCGCCGGAGAGAGTCGACGCCAGGCGATCGAGCGTCAAGTATTCCAGTCCAACGTCGTTCAGATAGCGCAGCCGGTCATTGACCTCCTCCAGCAGTCTGCTGGCGATGTCGGCCTCCTGGCGCGTCAGCTCAAGCTGCGTGAAGAAACGCGATGCCTCTTCCACCGTCATCGCCGATATCTGGCAAATGTCCTTGCCGGCAATCTTTACCTGCCGCGCCTCACGCCGCAGGCGCAGACCGCTGCAATCGGAACAAACCGAGTAGCCGCGGTATCGGCTGAGGAACACGCGGACGTGCAGCTTGTACTTCTTCCGCTCCAGGTGCTCGAAGAATCCGCGCACGCCCCCGAACTTGCCATCGCCGTTGACGACGAAGCTCTGCTGATCGGCGCTAAGGTCCTGCCACGGTACGTCAAGTGGGACGTCAGCCGCGCGTGCGTAACGGCGCATCTCCGTCGCCAGCGGCTTGTACTTGGGCTTGGTCCAGGGCTCGATCGCGCCCTCTGCCAGCGTCAAGGTCTTGTTGGGGATGACCAGGTTCAGATCGAAATCGATGGTGTTGCCGAAGCCCTGGCAGCGCGGACACGCACCAAACGGATTATTGAACGAGAACAACCGGGGCTCCGGCTCCTCGTAGCGGAGGTTGCACTGCTTGCACTCGAAGCGCTGCGAGAAGCGCAATTGCTGCGCGATCTCGCCCTCGCGCGGCGCCGTCTCGAACAAAACTTCGCCGGCCTCGCGATAGCCCTGCTCCACGGAGTCCACGATGCGCAGACGAGCATCCGGTGAAACCGAGATGCGATCGATGAGCACAAGTACCGGCTCGGCGAAGTCGAGATCGAGCAGCGACTCAGGGGTGGAGAACTCGAAGAGCTGCCCATTCTGATAAAGCCGGTTGTATCCCCGCTTGCGCAACTCGAACAGGCGCTCTTTCAACAGCGAATCGTCCGCCGCCTTGGCGGCTTTTTTCTTGGCCTTCGCAGCCGTCCGGCGCGGTTTCACATTCTCCGGCTCGGAAGGAGTCGGCGGCGGTTGCAGGGGGAAGAATACCTGCGCACGCGTGCCTTCGCCGAGGGCCAGAATGCGGTCAGCAACCTCGTCGACCGTGTCCTTCTTTACCTCCTGCCCGCAGTTCAGGCAGTAGGTGCGGCCCACGCGCGCGTACAGCAGCCGCAGGTAGTCATAGATCTCGGTGGCCGTGGCGACTGTCGAGCGCGGATTGCGTGTGGTATTTTTCTGCCGGATGGCGACCGCCGGAGCGATGCCGTCGATCACATCCACGTCCGGCTTCTCGATGCGCTCCAGAAATTGGCGCGCGTAGGCCGATAGCGATTCGACATAGCGCCGCTGCCCCTCGGCGTAGATGGTATCGAAGGCGAGCGACGACTTGCCCGATCCCGAGACCCCGGTCACCACCGTCAGCAGATTATGCGGAATCTCGAAATCGATGTTTTTCAGGTTGTGGACGCGCGCTCCACGTACAGTAATACTTTCGTTCGACATGGCCCCAAGCTTCGGCAGACGGCGTTGACGAAGTGCCAAAAGCACCTCCGCCTTACAGACTGGCTCAAATCGCGCTGCCGAAACTTCTTATTATAGCGGGTCGGGTTGGGACGTGCTCGCAGGCTAGCTCGAGGGTAGTGGTGCGGCTTGAGATATTGGTCGCACCGCTTGAAATGCGGTGGGTTCGAACAGCCGCATGACGAGCCATTAAATTCTTGTATCCGCAGTCGTATAATTTGAAACGAGGGCACGATATGGCTCGACAGAGAAGTTATCCCGACCGCCGAGGTATGGGAGCAGAGAGCGACTTCATAGCTGAACAGTTCGTACCGAGTGAACATTACAAAGCACAACAGATGGCGATGGCTCAGAAGTTAATTGCAGCAGGTTTGAATCCTGAACAGGTTGCAAGTATGTTCTTCGTTCCAGAAGACCTATTTTCAGGTGAAAAGCCAAAACGTGAAAAGCCATAAAGTCTGTAACGGAGCATTTCGTCACTCCGCGCTATGCCCAAGCCCACACTCGGGCTCCTAAATATCAAAACTAAACTCCACCACTACCGAATTTCAAACTGCACCGCTACCAGTTAGCGCGCGAAATACAGCAGCGCGAAGATGTAGAGCCAGAGCGCGCCCATGAAGTGCCAGTACCAGGCAGTCACGTCGATCACGATACGGCGCGTCTCCGGCGGCCGATGAAGCCAGTTGGTTATGCCGGCGTAGAGCAGCGCTAAGATCCCGCCGACCAGGTGGACCGCATGGACTCCGGTGAGGATGAAGAAGAACGAACTGCTGGCGTTGGTGGCGAATGTCAGGTTGCCGCGTTCCAGCAGGAGCCACGCGTAGCCCTGTCCGCCAAGAAAGCCCAGTCCCAAGAAGATCGTAGTCCAGAGCCACGGGAGCGCGTGGTTGATATCCACGCGAATACCGGGAATGCCGGCGATGGGCGCCAACGCAACATCCTGCGCGGCCCGCCCACGCGCGATCTCCAGAGTGACACTGCTCAGCACCAGGATGAAGGTGTTCAGCAACAGAATGCGCATGGGCAGCGCCAGCGGCACCCAGTTGCTGATGTAATCGTTGCGCTCCGGGTCCCACACCGCGCCCGCTTTGCGCACCACGTAAGCCGTGGTGAACGAGATGAACAGCATGACCACCGACGACAGCCCCAACATCAGTCCCAGCCGATAGCGTCGCAGCCGCTCGCCGTAGCTGGGCTCATCGTCGCCGTCGCGACCGCCGCCGCCGCCCCAGCCGCCCGGCCAATTGGCCGCAGGCCCGCGGCCTCCGCCACCTTGCGAAGTTTTCGGCGCTCGAATCCTGATCCCGTAACTCACGCAGCTAGCCTCTGATGGTGTCGCGGCCTTCGACCGGCGCTCGATCGTTTCCAACGGTCCTGAATCCCGGTCCCTTTAACCACGTCACACCCTTCTGTGACCTTATGATGCTCGCGCTCACGGCGGAACTCAACTTTTCCGTGCGGGCAGCTTTGTCCAAGTAAATTCTTGACCTGACCGAGAACCGGCCGGCAACCCGCGACCGTTTGACCGGAGCCTGACATACAATCGTCGGTAATTTGCCCGGCTTATGAAACGTGTCCTCATCATCGTAGTGATCGCGGCTGCCGTTCTCTACGCCGCCGACTTTCTGTCGCTTCGGTTTGGGATACCCGCGCGCAACGCCGTGGGCAGCGTCACCGTTCATACCTTCTACTCCGTGAAACTGAAGAATGGCAAGACCGAGTTCGATTATGCCGGCGACCACGATGTGGGCTGCACCAATTCGCTCTTGCCTCAGTACGGCATGAAGCCCTGTTGGTACGCCGTCCGCCACACCGAGGAGCAGATCAAGATCGATTCCGGGAGCCCCAACAACCCGCATTTGTTTTGAAAGCCGGCAGCTATCAGCAGCCGGAAAAAGCTTGCCGTTCGCTTTTCGGTAAGCCGCTGGCACCCTACGTTCTTGCGAAAAGCGAAGGGCGAAAAAGCGTTTTTCGGCAACCGCCCACTTGCATCTTCCACCGCCTCTGCCTCATCTTGGTTCCATGCCCCAGCACGAACGAGTTCACGGTCACGAGTTGAAGAAAGAGCAAATCGTCAACAACTGCTTCGGTTGCGGACCCGGTAACCAAGCCGGGCTGCGGTTGGAGTTTGTCCTCGATAAGCAACGCGAGCGCTTTGTCTGCCACTTCCAGTTGGAGGAGCGCTTCGTCGGTCCGCCCGGCCACGCCCACGGTGGCATCATCGCCACCATCCTTGACGAGGCCATGGGCAAGGTCAACAAGCTGCGCGAGGTGATCGCGCTAACCGGGCGGATGGAAGTCGACTACCTCTTGCCAGTGCCGCTGTCCACGCCGCTGATGGTCGAAGGTTGGGAGGTGCGGGTAAACGGTCGTGAGCACATTCACGCTGCCAAGATTTGCAGCGGCGATGGCGAGGTGCTGGCCGAAAGCATTGGAAAGTTCATCGAGATCGATCCCCATCGCATGTTCGCCAAGCACCTGAAGAAGACGCACAGCGACGCGACATAGACTTGCGGCCCCGACTAGAAACTATCTAAGCCGTTTCATAAATCGCTTGGTATCAGAGCACGGCTTAACAGGGTGCTAAGAAACTCGGCGTGAGGTGGTTTCGAAGGGGCGTAGCTTTAGCTGCGCCGTAGCAGGCCATTTATTCTTGTCATCACGAGCGGGCTTCAGCCCGCGAGGGATCTTTAGACTTTTTCGGCGAACTGTACACACAAGGTCAAAACGAGATAGCTTAGATAGCTCCTAGATCCCAATGACTGCGCTTCTGCGCTCCATCAGCACGGTGTCGCGCCAGCGTCCGTCCCTGCAACCAATTCGCTCGCGCGTGCCCACAATGCGAAAGCCCGCTCGCCGGTGCAGTCGAATGCTGGCTGTGTTCTCGCGAAAGATTCCCGCCTGCAACGTCCAGATGCCGTTCTTTTCCGACTCCGCAATCAGCGCCGCCAGCAGCTGCCTTCCAATCCCTCGACCCTGCGCCCGCTCGGCGATGTAGATGCTGACCTCGGCCACGCCCTCATACACGCGCCTGGTCGAAACCGGGCTCAACGCTGCCCACCCCAGCACCTCGGTTCCCGAGCGAGCTACCAGTCTGCACGTCGCCAGATGCCGCGCGTCCCACTCCGTCCACCCGGGAACTGTCTGTTCGAACGTGGCGTTGCCCGTCGCAATGCCTTGGGCGTAGATCTCGCGGACGGCTTCCCAGTGCCGTTCCGTCATAGGTGCGATCTCGCAGGCTGTCATCCGAGTGCCTCGTGCCCTAGTATAGGGTCGAAAGCACAGGATCGAAGTCGCCACGCCGGATTGAACCAGGTCCCGGCGGGGTTACGTCGCGCGTTTGCGCAAGGTAGAATAGAAGGTCAAAGAGCTTCGAGCGTGCGCGGCGTATCCGCATTTGTCTCACAGTGCCTTAGCCAACTGCTAACTGCACACTGCCAAATGCGGATCGGCGCACGCGGGCGAGCAGGAGAAGTCCTATGTCAGAAAACAACGGTAACAACACTAGTTTGCGTTTGAAGACGGGACTGGCCGAAATGCTCAAGGGCGGCGTCATCATNNAAACTGAAGATTCGCAGCACTCCGCGCGCGCCCAGTCCCCGCGCATCTAAATATCTGCGACACACGAAGGAGAACGACATGGCAGACCCAACCTCGAACGGCACTCCATCCTTCAGCGAACCCGCGCTCCGCCTCAAGCTCGGCCTCGCCGAGATGCTCAAGGGCGGCGTCATCATGGACGTGATGAGCGTCGAACAGGCCGTGGTGGCCGAGAAGGCTGGCGCGTCGGCGGTCATGGCGCTGGAGCGCGTGCCCGCCATCATTCGCGCCGAGGGCGGGGTCTCGCGCATGGCCAATCCTAAGCTGATCAAGCAGATCATGGCGACGGTTTCGATTCCGGTGATGGCCAAATGCCGCATCGGCCATTTCGCCGAGGCGCAGATCCTGCAGGAGATTGGCGTCGACTACATCGACGAGTCCGAGGTGCTGACCCCGGCGGACGAAGAGCATCACGTCGACAAGCACGCCTTCACCACGCCGTTCGTTTGCGGCGCGCGCAATCTGGGCGAAGCTCTGCGTCGCATTGCGGAAGGCGCTGCCATGATCCGTACCAAGGGTGAAGCTGGCACGGGCGACGTAATCCATGCTGTCAAGCACATGCGGCAGATTGTTAAAGAAATGCGTCAACTTACGGTGATGCGCGAAGAAGAGCTTTTTGCCGCCGCCAAGAACCATCAAGCACCGTATGAGTTGGTGCGCATTGTGGCTAGAGCAGGGAAGCTGCCGGTACCGAATTTCTCCGCCGGGGGAATCGCAACTCCGGCTGACGCTTCGCTGATGATGCAGTTGGGAGCCGAGGCCGTGTTCGTCGGCTCGGGCATCTTTATGAAAGGCGGAGCGACGCCGCTCGACCTGACCGTTACCGCCGAGCGCGAGGAAGCCGAGTCGCGCGCGCAAGCAATTGTTACGGCGACTACGCACTTCGACGATCCCAAGGTCCTGGCTGAAGTCAGCGAGCAGATGACCGGCGCCATGAAGGGCCTGGCCGTCGGCGCCATTGAAGAGAAGGATTTGCTGCAGACGCGGGGATGGTAAGAAGACGCTTTTCGCCATTCGCTCTTCGCTTTTCGCCAGAACGGCAGACGGAGGCTTCAGGTGAGAAATTACGAAGAGCTTGAGGTGTGGCAAAAGGCACACGCTCTCACCATCAAGTCCTATCGGATCACCGAGCGCTTTCCACGTTCAGAGCTGTTTGGGTTGACCTCTCAGATTCGCAGAGCCGCGGGATCAATCGGCGCCAACCTTGCTGAAGGATGTGGCAGGTGGGGCGACGCGGAGCTGGCGCGCTTTGTTCAAATCGCCATGGGTTCGGCTAGCGAATTACAGAACCACCTGCGACTGGCCAAAGATCTTGGTTTCCTGATCCCATCTGAGTTCGCCGTCACGATCAAGGACCTCACGAGCGTTCGCCAGATGTTGACTGCATTTCTGCAGACCTTGCGTGACGTGCGGACCGCACGCAAGTCCGCCCCGTTTCTGGCTAATAGCGAACGGCGAAGAGCGAACGGCGATCTGCGATTAGCGTCTCTATGATCATCGGTGTTCTCGCGTTGCAAGGCGATTTCGATGCCCACCGCCGCCGCCTGGAAGAACTGGTCGCGGAGGTTGTCCTCGTGCGCAAGGCCGATCAGTTTGACGGGATCGACGGCCTCGTCATTCCCGGCGGCGAATCAAGCACGTTCCTCAAGCTACTCGGCCCCGGGACTTTGCAGAAGCTGAGCGACTTCGTCCACAGCAAGCCGACCTTCGGCACCTGTGCCGGCGCGATCATGCTGGCCAAAGAGGTCGAAAATCCTCATCAACCCGGCCTGAATGCGATCGACATGACGATTCGCCGTAACGCCTACGGCCGGCAGATCGATTCCACCATCGTCGAAGCCGCCAGCGCGCTGGGCGAAGAGCCGCTGGAGATGGTCTTCATCCGCGCTCCCCGCATCGAAAAAGTCGGCCCCGGCGTGGAAGTGCTGGCCAAGCGCGATGATTATCCCGTGCTGGTGCGCAAGGGAAGTGTGATGGCAGCGACCTTCCATCCTGAACTGTCGGCTGACAAGCGCGTCCACGCGGAGTTCCTCAAGCTGGTGAGGAATGGCAGCCGCCGCTGACAACTGTCCGCCGAAAAGTGCTTACGGCATAATCTCCCAGATCACCCCACATCCGGACGGGCATCCATCGTTGCCGCCAAAAAGTGTCGTGCCGTAAAGGTTTCCGTTCGCATCGAAAACGACGTTACTTACCGGAGTTTGACCCGTCGGTCCCGCCAGTGAAATCGTAGAGCGAGGTGTACGTCCAATCACCATTCGACAGGGTGAGTTTGAAAACGTTGCCGTTTCCGTAGGCGCCGCCATCCGAGGTTGTGCCGTAGAGATTTCCCGCGCTGTCCATGACCAGCTTGGCGTAAGGTGTGCCCCCTAGACCCGTAAGGTCATTGAAGCTCCAATTCCCGTTGGTAGAGGTAAGTTTGAAGGCCGCTTGCGCCGTCCCGTAAAGGTTCCCGGATCGGTCGATGATCAACCCTGCTTGCGGACTCCCATAGGTGTAGAGGGTGCCTGATTGGTAGTAGTTGAAGCAAACGAGTGTCTGTTCTGTCCACCCCGATCCGCCGGGCGACAACTCGAAAACCGCGGCAGCACAGAACGGTGGGTCCGTACCTCCCGTCAAAACACCGTAGAGGTTCCCAGAGGAACTACCGGATCCATCGAAGACAACTCCACCCCTCGGGTGTATTGAGTCTTCAGGATCAGCCGAATAAAGGACAGTTTGTGTCCAGCCGCCGCCCCACGACGGGGTCAACTCATAAACAGTTCCCAAGTCTAAGGCACCGCCTGCGTATGTTGTGCCATAGATAGTCCTTGATGGGTCGAAGGTGAGGTCGTCGGTAGGATCGCATCCGTCACTCCCCTGGAAGGCATAAATCTGTGTTTCAGTCCATGGGCCGGTGCTGCCCAGTGCTGTAGGTGCGGGCGGCGGGGCGTCTACTGAAAGACTGTGCCACAGCCAAGTGGTTGGCAGTTGCCTCCGCCTCCACCGGTCGTGGTTCCATACAACGTTCCGCCACTGGCGATCGCCACCCTACCCCAGGGAGAAGAACCGCCATTGCCTCCACCGAAGCTGTAGAGGGTGGTCAGCACCCAGCCGAAGCGGGAATGCACGAGCTTGAAGACGGTGCCAGCAGATTGGTTGCCAAATTCCGTAGTTCCGTAGAAATTTCCCGCAGCATCCACGGTCAAGCCGGCTTCAGGATTCCCTCCGTCCTCGCCGCCCGTGAAAGCGTGAATGACCTGAAACGTTTGCGCCTGCGCTGCTGGGGTTGCGACGATTGCCACCACAAACGCAATCGCCAAGGCCGCGGCGACGGCGGCGATAAGAGAACAAGTTTTGAAGTTTGGAAGAGAACCGGGAGTCATAAGGGCCTCCTTTTATCTTTGACTGCAGGCAAGGCTAATTCGTCGAACCAGGAGAAAACCGAGGCACACCGCTCTTGAGTGCTAACGGGGGAAGTCTACTCGTGCCTGCTTAGGGCGTCGCCATTGCGTGGAATGGTAGGGTCTCGATTATCGAGCGACGCACAGCGGAAACATCCTCCGCCGAACACTCATCACAATTGCACGCCTGCGGAGGAAGTTTGTCTGTGACCCACGTAATCCAGCCCAGTGACAATCTCAAAACCGGAAAGTCAGCCGTCGTTCCGCGGAATTCCTTAAGCTGGTCAAGAATGGAACGAAATAACGCGCTCTCGTCTTACTAGTAAGACGTCNNGTCATGGCCCAATCTTATTAGTAAGACGGTCGTCCGGCTCGGCGTTGCCCGTGAACCCAAGACGCCGACTTTGACGCAGTCCGCTCATCACCGTATCGCCATGCCCGGTTCTGCTAATCTGGAACGGATATTCCATCGATCACTGAAGCCGCTGTTTATTCCAGGAAAGAAAGCACTCATCTCTATGGCCGAATCTCCCATCACTGCCCGCACTCAGGATTTTGCTACCTGGTACCAGGACGTTGTTTTGCAAGGCGACATGGCCGAGCCCGCCGAAATCGTCAAGGGCTGCATGGTCATCAAGGCCAACGGCTACGCTGTCTGGGAGCTGTTGCAGCGCGAGCTGGACGACCGCTTCAAGGCCACTGGCCATCAGAATATGTACTTCCCGCTGCTGATCCCGCAGAGCTTTCTGCACAAGGAAGCCGCGCACGTGGAAGGTTTCTCGCCCGAACTGGCGGTGGTGACGCTGGCCGGCGGCAAGCAACTGGAAGAGCCCTACGTCATCCGGCCGACGTCGGAGACCATCATCGGCCACTTCTTCGCCAAGTGGATCAAAAGCTGGCGCGACTTGCCCATGCTGGTGAACCAGTGGGCCAACATCATTCGCTGGGAGCTGCGCACGCGCATGTTTCTGCGCACCACGGAATTTCTCTGGCAGGAAGGCCACACCGCACATTCCAATCACGACGAGGCGGTCGCGGAAGTGCTGCGCATGCTCGACGTCTACGCCGACGTCGCCGAAGACGTGATGGCGATGCCTGTGATTAAAGGCCGGAAGACGCAGTCCGAGAAATTCGCCGGCGCCCTGCACAGCTACAGCATCGAGGCCATGATGCAGAACGGATTCGCGTTGCAGGCCGGTACCAGTCACGACTTGGGACAGAATTTCGGCAAGGCATTCGACGTGCAGTTCCAGAGCAAGGAAGGCCAGCTCGACTACGTCTGGCAGACCAGTTGGGGTGTGAGCACGCGTCTGATCGGCGGGCTGATCATGAGCCACTCCGACGACAAGGGCCTGGTGCTGCCGCCGAAGCTGGCGCCGACCAAGGCTGTCATGGTGCCGATTTATCGCAAAGACGAAGAGAAAGAAAAAGTGCTGGAGGCCGCGCACCGCATCGCGAAAGATGTTGGCGCGAAGGTCGATGACCGCGAGGGACAATCGCCCGGTGCTAAGTTCTTTCACTGGGAACGGCGTGGCGTGCCGGTGGTTCTGGAACTCGGGCCGCGTGACTTAGCGTCAGGGAGCATCGTGCTCAAACGACGCGACACGGGAACGAAAGAGCCGATGCCGCAAGCTGACGTCGCGGGTAAGCTGCCGGCGCTTCTCGATGAAATGCAGAAGAATATGTATGACGCGGCGAAACAGCGCCTGAAGGCGAACACGGTGCTGGCTGGCTCGATCGAGGAAGTGGAGTCGGTGCTCAAGGATGTGACCGCCGAGAAGGGTGGCGGCCAGTTCGTCATGGCGCACCTGAAGGACGATCCGCGCTGCGACGCGCGCATGAAGGAGTTCAAAGCCACGATCCGCTGCATTCCGCTGGTCGATGAATATGACGGGCCGGGCAAGTGCATCGTCACCGGAGAAGAGGTTGACCGGCGCGTGGTGGTTGCCAAAGCGTATTGAAGAAGCAACCAGCAGTTAGCAACTAGCGGGCATTAAAGGTTGGCACTGCTAGGGCTAAACCCCCGAACGGGACGAAAGAAGATGGCCAGCGCTTCAGAGTCTGTGCGATTTGCGAGCGCAATATGTCAGTCGAAAATCCCGCCCGTAAGGGCGACTCAGTTTAGCCCAGGACGTAGCCGAAGGCGGAGTCCTGGGTACGATTAACAACTGATCCAAGTCCCGTAGGGACGAAATAGTTTAGCCCAGCGCTTCAGCGCTGCGCGGGCGAGCATCAGAAATCAGAGCCCCTTCAGGGACGGCACAACCGACTACACAATTGTGATCGACTGGGGCAAGGAGACGTAACCATGGGCCTGTACGATCTGTCCGCAACGCTGAACGACGGCAAGGAAAAGAAGCTCAGCGCCTACAAAGGCAAGGTCCTGCTGATCGTCAACACCGCCAGCAAGTGCGGTTTCACGCCGCAATACCAGGGTCTGCAGGCGCTCTATGCGAAGTACAACGACCGCGGCTTTGAGTTGCTCGCCTTCCCCTGCGATCAGTTTGGACACCAGGAGCCCGGCTCGGACAACGAGATCAAGACATTCTGTGAAACCAACTATGGGGTTGATTTCCCGCTGTTCGCCAAAATCGACGTCAATGGCAATGACGAACATCCGGTGTTCAAGTTTCTGAAGAGCGAGAAGGGTGGTCTGCTCGGCGACTCCATCAAGTGGAACTTCACCAAGTTTCTGGTGGACACGAAGGGCAAGGTGATCGAGCGCTACGCCCCCACGACGCCGCCTGAGAGGATTGGACCGGACATCGAAAAGCTGCTGGGGAAATGAATCACGAGGGATGGGACCGCAGATCCCTCGGTTCGCTCGGGATGACAAATTCAAAACATTGGGACTCGCCCCAGAATAGAGGCTACGAATTCCGCGCTGCCTCTTCTTCTGAGAAATCTTGTTCGTTGTGGTCGGACGGGTGGCTAGGTGAATAGGAATACATCTTGCTAGCGACGTTGGTCGCCGCACGGCGGCGCTCGGCAATCATCTCAGCGACAATCGCCACGGCAATCTCTTCCGGCGTGACCGCTCCGATCTCAAACCCAACCGGGGCATGAAGCTTGGCAAACTTCTCGGCGGGCACGCCTTCCTTTTCCAGCTCTTTGTAGATCGAGATGGTCTTGCGCCGCGAGCCGATCATCCCCAGATAGCGCGCGCCCGCATTGATCGCCCAGCGCAGCACCCGCATGTCGTCGCGATGTCCGCGGGTCACGATGACGATGTAAGCGCCTTCACACAGACCGAGCTTCGTGGTCACCGCTTCGAAGTCGGCGGCAAAGATCTCGCGCGCATCGGGGAAACGTTCGCGATTGGCGTACGATTCGCGATCGTCGATCACGATCACTTCAAATCCCGCAATCGTCGCCACCTTGTACAGGTTGTAAGCGACGTGCCCGGCGCCGAAGATGTACAGCAGCGCCGGCGGGAGCACCGGCTCGATAAAGATTTCCAGCGTGCCGCCGCAGACCAGGCCAGTATCGTATTTGGGATTGTTGTTCAGGTTGAAGGTCAGAGAGCGCGGCTTCTCTTCTTCCATCACCTCGCGCGCCGCCTGCCACACTTCGGCCTCAACGCAGCCGCCGCCGATGGTGCCCGCGATGGAGCCGTCGTCGCGGACCAGCATCTTCGCGGTCTGAAAAGAGGGGATCGAGCCTCGCACGTTGGTGATAGTGGCGACCGCTCCCCGGCGTCCCTCGCGGCGTAATTGCACGATCTGTTCGTAAATGTCCATAAGGCAGCAATTAGCGACTAGCTAAGGGTTCGAGGGTCGCCAGCCACGGTACCCGCAGACGAACTCTCCAAGAACAATTTAGATGCCGTTCCTCTGATTCGGAAACATGTTCTTGCGGAGGTCTTGGAACACGACGATTTGCTCGGCCTTCATTGTAGACTCATCAGTGCGATACGCTCGTCCGAGCTTTGTGTCAGGGCACGGCTTTAGCCGTGCCGCAAGCACACCTCAATCTACGGGGCTTCAGCCCCTGCCGATGTTTGCAGCGGCTAAAGCCGTCTCCTTGGGGTGCTGCGTTTGGCACGACCGAGGTCGTGCCCTGACACAAAACGGCTGTCCCGAACCTGGTTCAATTCAGTGCAACATGCGTACGATGGCCAACAAGAATCGGTCATGAATCGCCCCGTCAACAAACTCGTAGTTGCGATCGTCAGGCCTCCGCTCCTGCTGCTCGGATTCGTATTCAAGGGCTTCTATTCACTTCTATTTTCAGGATTGGATAGACGACTCGCGTTGAAGCACCAGCAGCAACTGCAAAGCGACGTTTTAGCGTTCATACCGTCACTCGCGTCTCGTCCCGGGATGCGAATTCTCATGAGTGAGATCGGGAAGCCCCCTCCGCCCTTCGACTATGCTGAGGTCACGATTGCCGTTCCCCCGATGCAGTTTCACTTTGTACGTGGAAGAGGGGGTTTCGATGCTTATATCGGGCGCGACTGCGCCGACAAGAACTGGCACGAATTGTCCCTGGTGCTCAGTATTTTGGACTTTTTGCCTGAAATGTCGCGTGGATCAATAACGGACCCAAGTGAGGTAGAGAGAGCACTGCAACTGTATTGGGACCAGCTGTCAGCATCGTTTTCTGATGAGCAATACTCTGAGCTAAAGAAACAGCTCGCCGGGATTTACGCGCACGACCGGGTTATAACTAAACAATGGGAAACCGAAATAAACCGAAGGCTTTATGGAGATAAGCAATGAAAGCGGTTCGCATTCATGAGTTTGGTGGTCCCGAAGTTCTCAAATATGAAGATGCGCCCGATCCGGTGCTGCGCAAAGACCAGGTGCTGGTGCGGATTCGCGCCTGCGCGCTGAATCACCTGGATATTTGGGTTCGCGGAGGACTGCGCGGTGTAAATCTTCCCCACATTCTCGGAAGCGACATTGCGGGCGAGGTGGTGGAATCCGGCGAGTACATCAACGATGTGAAGCCGGGCATGCGCGTGCTGCTGGCGCCGATGGTTTTCTGCAATCATTGCGAGCAGTGCATGAGCGGACATCACAACTTGTGCCCGCAGTTCGCCGTGCTAGGGAACACGGTTGACGGCGGAAATTGCGAGCTGATTGCCGTGCCACGCGTGAACGTCATCCCGATTCCCGATTCGCTCGATTTCGTGCCGGCGGCTAGCGTTCCGCTGGTGTTCTTGACTGCCTGGCATATGTTGCTGGGCCGCGCTCACCTGCGCGCGGGACAGACCGTACTGGTGCTGGGCGCAGGCTCTGGCGTGGGGTCGGCCGCCATCCAAATTGCAAAGATGCTGGGCGCGGAAGTCATTACCACGGCGGGCGACGAACGCAAGCTGGCCAAGGCTCGCGAACTGGGCGCCGATCACACCATCGATCATTACAAGCAGAAGATTGCCGACGAGGTAAAGCGCATCACCAACAAGCGCGGCGTAGACATCGTCTTCGAGCACGTCGGCCAGGCGACGTGGCCCGACAGCGTGCGATCCCTCAAACCGGGCGGCACGCTGGTCACCTGCGGCGCGACCACGGGATACGAAGGCAATCTTGACCTGCGGGTGCTGTTCGCAAAACAGATTTCGCTGCTGGGATCGTATATGGGCGAAATGGGCGAGTTGCACCAAGCGCTGAAGCTTGTCTTCGCCGGCAAGCTGAAGCCGGTAGTCGATCGCACGTTTCCGCTTAGCGAAACCCGCGCCGCGCACGAGTACCTGGCCAGGAGTGAAATGTTCGGCAAGGTTGTGTTGACCGTATAGCGCGGCAAGTTAAAGGCAGACCGTGCCCAACCAGCACGCTATTGGATCCACGCAGAGCCTGACTAGAGTTGCGTCCCGGGTCGAGCGCCGAGCATCCAACAGGGAGGTATAATAGGGAGCGAAATGACGACCGAATATCAGCCGCCGCACTTCGAAAATCCTGAGTCGGGGCACGAGCGCTTCGACAACCTGGTTGGTTCAGAGCAGAGCCGGCGGGCGGTTCTCCGCGCCACCTTCGGCGAGCAGCAACACGAAGGCGTGGTAATGGCTTCGCTCGACGCGGTGGTGAATTGGGTGCGCAAGAATTCCATTTGGCCGATGACGTTTGGCCTGGCCTGCTGCGCCATCGAGATGAT